>JAFLJU010000008.1 GCA_022712835.1 Desulfobacteraceae bacterium | reverse complement strand
GTATATCACAAAGCATGAGATGACCGGTGATGTGGTCATGGCGATTCGTCAGGTGATCGCAGGCAAGCGGTATATCAGCGCCAATATGGTGGATGCTCTGCTGGGGAAAATGATGGCCGGAACAAAGGGAGACGGTATCAGTCCCCTGGAGATTCTTTCCAATCGGGAACTGGAGGTGTTCCAGCTCATGGGCCAGGGGTTCAAACGGGGGGAAATTGCCTCGCTTCTCCATTTGAGCGTTAAGACCATTGGCACCTACCGGGAAAATATTAAACAAAAAATGAACCTTAAAACTGCCCCGGAACTGATGAAACATGCGGTCACCTGGGTTCAGTCCCAGTAAACAGCTAAAAAGAATCCTTCCCCACACGAAAGATAAATACGATTTCGAAAGATAGCCTTGACATGTTAGTTGAACACATGTTAGCTGAACGTGTGTTAAGTTAACATATGTACACGCATTGTGCTGATAATCGGAATAAGATCGAGGTCTTATCTTCCCGAGGGCGTGGTGGTATTCCCTTTGATATGTCTTTATCTTTTGCCAATAGCCAAAAATTAAATTGTAATATCCATAAAACGAAAAGTTTGATGAACAGGAGGGCGAAGATGGCACTTTCGGAACAGGAGAAAAGAAAGCTGGAAGAGATCGCTGAGAACACCCGGAAGGATATCGTGAGTATTACCGAATGGGCTGGCGGTGCCCATATCGGGGGGGCGCTGAGCATGGTGGAGATTTTGGTTATTCTTTATCATCATTATCTGGACATTGATCCGTCAGACCCGGAGAAACCGGACAGGGACAGGTTTATTCTGAGTAAGGGACATGGTGGTGTAGGTTTTGCGTCGGTTTTGGCAAGAAAAGGGTATTTTGACTTTGATCTTCTGAAAACCTTTAATCAGTTTAAATCCGCCTTCGGGATGCACCTGGACGCAAGTAAGGTCAAAGGGGTTGATGTTTCAACTGGATCTCTTGGGCACGGCCTTTCAATGGGAGTTGGACTTGCGCTTGGCGCAAGACTTAGAAAGGAATCCTGGAAAATCTACTGCCTTCTTGGTGATGGAGAATGCAATGAAGGTAGCATCTGGGAAGCGGCCATGTCAGCCAGTCACTTTAAGGTTACCAATATGATTACCATTGTGGACCGTAACCGCCTGATGATGGACGGTGGAACTGAAGAAATCATGGGGCTTGAGCCATTTGCGGATAAATGGAAGGCCTTTGGGTTTATTGTCCGGAATGTTGACGGTCACAGTTTCAAAGAACTGGCAGAGGCGATTGATTTTGCCCATAACCAGAATGAAGCACCGGTTGTCATTATTGCCAATACCATAAAAGGACGCGGTGTCGACTACATGGAAGATGAGGTGAAGTGGCATTATGGTTCCATGAATTCAACCTTGTCGGAACAGGCCAGGAAATCCATCGAAACAATGAGCAGATAATATCAACATCCGTTTTGCCCCCAAAAGCTTGGGGGTATAAGGAGGACTTTATGAGTGAAGTCACTGGTACCACCTGGACGGTGTACGATGCCAATTCCATGACCCAGGCTGAAATTTACGGACATGTTTTGTGTGAATTGGGGGATCAGCACCCAGATATTGTAGGCCTTTCGGCAGACCTTTCAAAATCAAGCAAAATAGGCCTGTTTGGTGATAAATTCCCCGAACGTTTTTTTAACGTGGGCATTGCTGAGCAGAATCTGTTTGGCATTGCCGCAGGACTTGCCAAAGCGGGGTTCACACCGTTCGTGTCCACCATGGCGGCCTTTGTTTCCATGCGAGCCTGCGAGCAGGTCCGGACCGATATCTGCTACCAGAATCTGAATTGTAAGATCATCGCAACCCATGGTGGTATTTCCTTTGGCACCGCCGGAAGTACCCATAATGCCCAGGAAGATATTGCTATTATGAGATCTTTCCCCAATATGACGGTCATTGTCCCTGCTGACGGCATTGAAACAGCCAATGCCGTCAGAGCATGTATTGATTATCCCGGACCGGTTTACATCAGGGTTGGAAGAGGGTTTGAGCCCACATGGTACAAAAGCGAAGACTATGGTTTCAAAATAGGAGAGGCGGTAACCATCAGTGATGGGACGGATATTACCCTTATCTGTGCAGGCGTTACGGTCCTTCAAGCGGCAGAGGCAGCAAAGGCACTTGTCCGGGAAGACTTAAGCGTCAGGGTGTTAAATATTCACACCATCAAGCCCATTGACGAAGCGGCCATCATGAAGGCAGTTGTCGATACCCGAAGGATTATCACCATTGAAGAGCACACCGTGATAGGTGGGTTAGGGTCTGCGGTTGCAGATGTGATTGCATCAAGCGGAAAGGGATGCGCTTTTGAGAAGTTAGGGCTTCAGGATGAATTCTCCCTTGTGGGCTACCCCGAGGATCTTTATGCCCATTACAAACTGGATACTAATGGTATTATCGACAAGGTTCGTGAGGTGATGGGTCGTGACTTTGAAGAAGATGAAGACTGGGAAGATGAGGTCTGATATGGCGGATGACAGGACATTACTCACCACAAGGATCATATTGAATGCCATTCTCCCGGTTATGAAAGTGGCTGTTTCAGATGACCCGAAGATGAAGAAAAGATTTAAAGGTGTCACTGCAAGGATTCAATTTGTTGCCAGGGATGGTGGGGATACCCATGGTGCCTCATTGGTCTTTACCAATGGAGAGCTTGCCGTTGAACAGGGCGTTGCCGGTTCGGCAGATATCACATTTTCGTTTGCGACACTCCAGAAATTTAACTTCTTTTTATGCGGGAAAACGGTTATCCCAAAAATCAAAGGGATCTTGAAGGTTGGGCTTTTGATGAAGGTTGTGCAGTTGCTTTTGGCCATGAAGCTGCTGATGCCCGAGGCCCGGCCAACAGATGCCGCCCAAAAAAGGCTTAAGATAAAGATGGTTGTTTACATGATAACAACAGCCCTAAGCCAGTATAACAAAGGCGGTGATCCTGAGATGAAAGCATGGACCCTGAAACAGCCGGACAGAATCTATCAGCTTTCAGTGGCCGGAGAAGATGACATCGCAGGTTACGTGAGGATCAAGGCGGGCAAATCAAAGGCAGGCAGGGGGATTTATAAAAAACGACGCCCATTTGTGCATATACAGTTCTCCAGTGTGGATTCTGCACTGCCGGTTCTTCTGAATGATATTGAATTTGTCGGCGCCCTTGCCCGGAATTTTGTTGCGGTTGAAGGATCGCCGGAATACGGTTCAAAACTCAATGACTTTATGCAGCGGATTCAAGCGCTTCTGGTATAAAAGCTATTTGTTTTTTTGTTTAAATGGAGGATGACCCCGTGGTTTTATCAAAAGTTGTTTTACGATATCTTGATGGAAAAGATAAAATTAGGCTGCTCAATGATGTTTTGGATCTTGCAGGGTTGGAAAATGAACTTGAAACGATGAGGACATCACTGGGAAAAGAGCCGGATAAATTAAAGATCTCCATAAAGCCCAACGCATCCATGTTTGTTCGAAGGGATGACGATGGTGTCACCACCGACCCGCTGCTTGTTCTTGCTCTGGTGGAATATCTCCATGAAAAAGGGTATTCGAATATCAGCGTGGTTGAAAGTTCCAATGCCTATGAACTGACTTACACGGAGCGGAATCCGATTACTGTGATGACGGCCATGGGCCTGAACGGCGGGGTCCACACCTACGTTTCCGGGCGTCCGGAAATGACGGCCCATGTGGCATCTTCAGACGGCCGGCTTCTGCCTTACCGCCTTGTGGATCTGGGTTCAGATACGACCGAAATCGATGCAACGCAGATTCCGGGCGGCACTTTGAAACTGTCCACTGCATGGCTGGATGCAGACTTCAGGATAAGCTTTGCAAAATTTAAGACCCATGTCTACGGCGGCTATACCCTGCTTGTTAAAAACACTTACGGATGCCTTCCCGAAGGGGATAAAATGTGGCATTATCATAGGCTTACCGGTTGTGCCAGGCCCACTATTGTCCAGTTAAAAAAATGCCCGGTTCATCTTGGTATCATCGATGGTATTATTGCTGCGGACGGCTGGATGGGAGTGAAGTGGGACCGGGCCATTCCAAGACGTCCCGGCTTTATTCTTGCCGGAGAAAATATTGCCGAAACAGAGCGGGTGGCCTGTCGTATCATGGGTGTCGATGTGGAAAAAAGCCTGATGACAAAAACGGCCATGGATCTTCTTGCAAAACCCGCTGAACTGGATGGACAGATCCGGCCTTTAAAAAGATGGCACAATGTGCCCGGGTTTATTGTGTCAGGATTTCCCCTCACTGAAAAACATTACCAGTACTACCGGTTTCAACAGACCATTAGCGACGGTTTTGGGACACCGCCGTTTAAAAGAAAGCCCCTGGGGGTGGCAATAACCTATCTGTTGATTTTACCCATCCTGGTGTACGCATTTCACCGACGGCACTGGATTATCAGAAAAATAAAGGATCTGTCCCTTCGCCGGAAAGTCAAACCCTGCCCAATGGCACCCAAAAGCGTGGGGGCCGATCTGGATCGCCTTGATGCGCCAGAGTTAGCTGTTCTTCTGGCCTGTCTTGGATCTGCATCCACCGGCTCCGTTAAAATATATGGTCATAGGCTTTTAGCAGACAAAAGATGGTTTGTGCTGCCGGATTCCACATTTTCAAGACTGGTTCGGATACCTGAAATTATTGATGCATTAAACACACCTTCAGAACGCGCTGATTGTGCAAGGCAGGTTGAGGCACGATTACGTATTTTGGAATCTAATATCTGAAAAGAGGATCATCATGCCAAAAGCACCGATGGATGAAGCGCAGATTCAAATAAAAAAAGAAGAAATTCTGGATATTGCAGCAGAAATTATCATGGAAGAGGGCTACCAGAATCTTTCAATGCGAAAAATCGGCTCAAAAATCGGAATGGCGGCAGCCAACCTGTATAACTATTACTCGAACAAGGACGAACTGAATATTGCGATCAGGACACGATCCGGGAAAATTATTTTTGATGTACTGGAAAACGCCTATCTTAAAGAGGGGACCATTGATGAAAAATTCCGGTTTATGTTCCAGGCCTATATTCGGTTTGGTATGCAACAGCCCAATTATTACGCCATTATGTTCGACATGCCAACGCCAAAATATGCGGACTATATCGACACGCCCCTCGAACGGTTGGCAATAAAAGAAAAGGAGTCGTCGGAAAAGAGCTTTGCTTTTCTGGACAGGTGCATGGCTGATTTAACAAATGAGGGGTATTGTCTGCCTGAAAATACCCAGGTGTTATTGATCATGATGTGGGGCCAGCTTCACGGTCTGGTGTCTCTTTATAACAACAAACTCATATCGGAAATTAACAACACGCCTGAAAAAATGATAGAAGAGGCCGCAGCCCTTGCCTATGAAATCCTGATTCGCTTTATCGATAGTGGCGCATTGTCAGAAGATCTATAAAAATGTCGTCCCATCCTAACTGATTTGGTCACACTAAAAAGGATAATCCCATGAAACGCTTTTGTGGAGAACGCAAGGTCATCATTCGAGAATGCAACACCTATGATAAGAGGGCCATCCGTAAAATTATCAAGCAGGGAATTGATGAGCTGGGGCTTAACCCTAAGGGAAACATCCTTATCAAACCCAATATCGTTACGGCAAATAAAGAGTATATTCACCACAGCTTTACCGCGCCGGACATGCTTGAAGCCATGGTGAACAGCCTGAGACAGGACTTTGGGCAGGACAGGATCACCATCGGGGAATCCGGCGGTATCGGCATTCCTTCACGGATGTTTTTTGCAGAATCAGGGATCCGTCAGATGAGTAATGATCTTGATGTTCCCCTTGTGGATTTTAACGAGGAACAGGCCAAAAAGGTTCCCCTTGAAAAGGCGAAACTCCATAAAACAATGCAGGTTGCAAAATCCCTGTATGAGGCGGAGTTTAAAATATGGATGCCCAAGCTGAAGTTCCATATTGTGACACAAATCACAAACACCCTGAAGCTCAATATCGGCATTCTGAATCACAAGGAGCGATTTTTATATCATGATGATAGGCTTCATCAGAAGATTGTCGACATGCTTGAGGTCGGTTACCCAGATGTCATCATATCGGATGCAATCACCATCGGCAAGGGGTTTGAATCAAGCCCTTACCCTGTCCATCTTGGCGCTGTTCTGATTTCAAATGAGCCCCTGGCATGTGATATGGTGGCGGCAAAAATTCTGGGATATCCGCCTGAGTCTGTTCTCCATCTTGTTGAAGCAAGTGAACGGGGCTATGGGTCTCTGGATTTTGATGATATTACCGTATCCGGAGATATCACGATTGAAGCGCTGGCTGAACGGATAAAAGATGTGGAATCCCCTTTTCAGGATTTAGGCAAACTCGATTCTCCATTGAGGTTTTATGAAGGAATCAACAAAAGTTCGGGAAACCTCTGTTACGGTGGCTGTGTCTGCTCCATTAAGGGCGCACTGGGGACAGCTGAAAAAAAATATCCCGGCACATTGAAAAAAGCAAAAAGGGCGGCAATTGTAACAGGGTATTATGAAGGTGATGTCGTTCATCCGGATGATATTGTTGTTCTGGTCGGCTCCTGTGCAGGCGTCAGTGGACGGCTTGAGGCAAAAAAAATTATCCGGGTAAAAGGCTGTCCGGTAAAAGTTAAAGACCTGATGCTTTTTCTTCTTTTTAAACTGGGAATTCAAAGCCCTGCATTCGACTTTAGGAATCTGCTGTTGCTGCTTTATTATTCCATCGTATCCGGCTGGATGAAGGCTACGATTCCCATAAGAAAACGAGCCCGCCTGGAAAGGAATGCCGGAACATCGAAAGCAGACCGATGATATCAGGGCCGTATCAGCATAATACGACCGGATTACAAAAGGCAGAGACCTAATCAAAGACGGTCAATTGTTTGCTCCCTACTGCCGTCAGATATAGGTAAATATCCTAGCCCCCAGGGCCAGGATATTTATGTTGGACTAAAAAGAATCATTGTTTATGGTAATGGCGGCATCTCCTGAGTCCATAATGGATGCTATTTTCCCAAGGGTCATGGGTGTGATGTTATTAATGAAAAAATCAGCACTTTTGATCTGACCTTCAAGAAATGGGAGCTCTTTTTTTGGGGCGTTGTTGTTGAGTTTTTCACTGGCAATACTGGCGCGCCAGAGCAGCATCCATGCCATTATCGTGTCCCCCATGGCTTCAAGAAAGGGGACCGAGTGGGCAAAGGCCACCTTAAAGGTTTCAGACATGGCCGTTGTTCCCATGTGCATCGCGGTTTCACTCAATTTTTCAATCAAGGTTTGTGTTTTATCGGCAATGCCTTTTAATGGTTCAAATGCCAGGGCTTTTGTAACAGCACCCATTGCTTCATTTATAAAATCCAAGAATACCTTACCCTGGTTCATGCCCAGCTTTCTTGCGAGCAGATCCATTGCCTGGATACCATCGGTTCCTTCGTAAATCGAGGCTATTTTACAGTCTCTTGCCAATTGTTCAACCGGAAAGTCCTTGGTGTATCCTGCACCGCCATAGACCTGCATGGCTTTCACACACATTTCAAAGCCCCTCTGGCTGTTATATGTCTTGAGCACCGGGGTGAGAAGCTCACTGAGCATTTTGTTTTTATCCCTTTCTTCCTTTGTTTTCGACGTGACGGCTTTATCAAAACAATTGGCGGTGTAGTAGGTAAAACTTCTCATGCCCTCCACATGGGATTTCATTTCAAGAAGCATTCTTCGGACATCGGGATGGTTAATGATCGCCACTGGCGGAGCCGTGTGATCCATGGCATTTTCAAGGGCACGGCCCTGCTTGCGCTGTTTGGCATAATTTAATGCCAGCAGGTAGGCATTGGATGCATGGGCAAAGGATTGAAGCCCAACTCCAAGCCTTGCTTCATTCATCATATGGAACATGGCTTTCATGCCTTTGTTTTCTTCACCCAGAATCATACCCCGACACTTGCCCTTGCTGCCCAATGCCATGCTGCAGGTGGCGCTGCCGTGGATTCCCATCTTCTCTTCCACCCCGGTACAAACAATATCGTTTGCCTCCCCCAGGGAACCATCGTCATTCACGAGGTATTTGGGAACGATAAACAGAGAGACCCCTTTTGTTCCTTTGGGCGCGCCTTCGATTCTTGCCAGTACCGGGTGAATGATGTTTTCGGTGAGGTCATGATCACCGGATGTGATGAAAATTTTATTTCCGGTAAGAGAGAAGGTGCCATCATCATTTCTTTTGGCGGTTGTTTCCAGGAGACCGACATCTGAACCGGCATTGGGTTCCGTAAGAAGCATGGTGCCGCCCCATTCTGCCGTATAGAGTTTTTTTAAGTAGATCTGCTTTTGTTTCTCGGTACCGAAAAGCTCAATCATTTTACCAGTTCCATGTCCCAGGAACGAATAGGTGGCAAAGGCAAAGTTGGTTCCCACAAGATATTCTGCGGCGGCAATTCCTATGGTTTCGGGAAGTCCTTGGCCACCATACTCTGGACTTTCAGTCATGGAGGTAAACTCGGCTTCTCTCAAAAGATTAAATGGACGCCTATAACATTCGGGAATAATGACTTTCCCGTTTTCGAATTTAACTCCTTCCCGGTCGCCCTCCTGATAAGTTGGTAAAATCTCCTTAATTGCAAATTTTCTGGTTTCATTTATCAGCATGGTGAATGTTTTTTTGTTGAAATCACTGAATTTTTCCACCTGACACAGTTCATCTGTTTTTAATTGATCAAATAAAACAAACTCGATATCTCTTCTGTCTGCGATCTGTTCTGCCATTGGATTCTTCTCCGTTGTATGAATTGTTATGGTCTTGAACCGCTTGTCTGTGTTGGCCTATCCTTGATTTTGTTTAAATGAACGGGGCAAATAGTTCGTCTTTGCCTAGGAAATTTTTGATTTCTTCATTATAGGGAGGCAGCTCCCCCTTTCCGATCTTTAATCCGTTCAAGGAGGGATGGTTCGTGGTGTCCACCCCTTTAAAATTTTTGTTTGTCACGGCTTCTTTTTCCATCGCCATAATTTGTTCCATCATTGTTTCCACTTGATCGGTATAGGGTTTCAGGTGGGGGGCTATTTTTGCAAAGGAATACAGGGATCTTGAAATTTGTTCGTTAAGTGTCGTCAGGGTTCCCAGGGCCTTTGAGCGGCGTTCCAGTGAATCCGTAGCCATTTTTGCAAACAACAGAGGCGCTGTCTCAACAATACTTCCCTGGGTGACCCCTGTCTCCTCGGCAACTTTTTTAATTAAAACCTGGGCCATGGGGGAAATGCTATAGGACATTTTTTTTTTTGCGTCGCCGGCACCGGTGGATTCAGACAGTCTTTTGGAGAGTTTCACAACCATTTCGTTGATGTCGATGGGTTCGCCCGTAAAAATATCATGCTGTGAAATGTAATGTGATTTTTTCTTACCGTTCATGTGGATCCTCCATAATTTTCCCGTTATTGCTTGGTTGATATTGTTAATTGAGTGTGTGAATATTGTCAATGCTTTTATTTTGGTGGTATTTTTTTAATTTGAAACAATGTTTATACCACCTATATCATGAAATTTATATATTGAAGGTGGGTAAAGTGTCGTTGATGTAAAAAATAGGCAGAGTGTTCGAAATGTTAGGTCGCAATTGTTCGTGTTGAACCTAGGTGTTTCGCCTATGGTAATATCGGCATTTCGACCTATGCTAAAAAGGTTCTCTATCGATTTTCAGCCCCTTCTATATGGAGCATATTATCGACGCGATTAGATTTGTGTTTGATAATAAATAGAAGTTTATGCATATATCGGGGTAGCCTGTAAAGGGGATGGAACCATGGCAGCAACGCAACCGGAATTGGTAAGAGATGTTGAAACCTGTGTAGATCGTATCATTGAAGCGGTGGGTAATAAAATTGTGTTTGGCATGCCCCTGGCTCTGGGAAAACCCAACCACATCGTAAATGCGTTGTATCTGAGGGCAAAAAATGATCCCGCCATCGATCTGACCATTATTACCGCTCTTTCCCTTGAGAAACCGACCCCTTCTTCAAATCTTGAAGCCCGTCTGCTGGACCCCATTGTGAAAAGGATCTGGGATGGATTTGTCGAATTTGAATATATGAAGGATCTGCGGAAAAAGCAGTTGCCGGAAAATGTCACCATTTCTGAATTTTTCACCAAAGCCGGCGGCTATCTGAATTCACCCTATGCCCAGCAGAATTATATCAGCACCAA
>JAFLJU010000339.1 GCA_022712835.1 Desulfobacteraceae bacterium | reverse complement strand
AATCGGATAAAAATATTCCCCTGCCAGCTCGGCGGGGGAATATAAAACGATCAGGAATACCCGGCCCCGCAGAAAGCGTTTCCCGACGATCACGGTGTCCAATTGTTTAACATCCGCCAGGCTACCGCCGAAGGAACCGTTTCGTATGATCCCCCCCCTTTTGTCAAGAATAATTCAAAAGGCTTTGACTAAGCACCTTGTATATATTATATTTATCCCACGCTGTTTTTTCAAAAAGATACTAGCCATCATTGATCTATCACCATCCTTTTATTGTTGCTTTCAACTTTCTTCGCCTTGTTTTTTTCATCTTGTTTTCAATTTCCATCTTCCATTCTATAACTGATTGTCTTAGGTTTTAACCGGTACTCCCCACAGGGCCCAGGGATATTCTAAAAAAGGGAGCCGATTTTATAATTACGATCACTTAACTTATAGGAGGCCAAAATGGACGAACACACCATGTATTATGACACCATCATTAAACTCACCACGGCCATTTCCCAATGCAAGGACCCGGAAGATGTTGCATTGATCACGGCAGAAAGTGTCAAAACCGCATTCAAGGCCAAGGGATGCTCTGTATTTATAGTGGACAGAGAGACCCGGGAACTGGGCC
This sequence comes from Desulfobacteraceae bacterium, assembly GCA_022712835.1. The sequence continues at coordinate 10,015 of JAFLJU010000339.1, read as the reverse complement.
TTGTGGCCTCTTCAGGCCTCAGCGAAAACTACCTGGAAAAGGGCCCCATCCACTTCATGCAGACCATCCGGGAAGCCAAGGATGCTGTCCCGATCGCCATTTATGATGTCATGGACGACCCCCGGATTGAATATCCGGAAGAGGCCAGAAAAGAAGGAATTGCCTCCCTGCTCGGGGTTCCCATTATCAGCCACGACAAAATCATCGGCGCCTTGCGCATCTACTCTGCCACCCCCTGGGAGTTCTCCTTCAACACCGTCAACCTGGTCCAGGCCGTGGCCCTGATCTGCGGCATGGCAATGGACATGTGCCGGATGTACAAAGGGTATAAAACCAGCATTGAAATCCTCAAAAATATGCGGGGGGGAAAATACAGACAAAACCAATAAATGGACGCCCCATGAGGGGATTCCCACCAGTACAGACCCAACCATCTGTAATTATTAATCCCATAAGACAGGCCACAAGCCCCGGGAACCAATCCATGAGACCACAAACAAACAGGGGCCGGGATCAGCTGACATGATCCCGGCCCCTTAAAATTTTCTAATCCTGTTCCCCCCTAAGAAGTATGTTATTACAGGAGGTCTTTTTTTATGGCAGCAAGGCCCAGTCTGTCCACCATGCGCCCCATGCGTTCCCGCTTTGAATTTTCCCGGTAATAATCCACCACCCGGGCCACCATTTCTTCAGCCGCTTCAAAGGAAAGATCCTCCACCAAAATATCTGCCAAACGTGGTTTTGCAGATCCATTCCCCCCGATCTGAAGGGTCCACCCTTTCTGGGTGCCGTAAAGGGAAATATCCTTGATACAATTTTCCGCACATTGAATCTTGCAGCCGGAAACACCCATCTTCATTTTACTGGGCAACACCATGCCGTGGTAAGTTTGATCCAGCTTCATCCCCATTTTCATACTGTCCTGCTGGGCCAGCCGGCAATACTGAATTCCCGGACACACCTTGATACTCCGCACACAAAGTCCCGTGGCAAACCCCGGGTCCATATCCAGGTCCTTCCACACCCCATCCACCTGCTCCTCGGAAATACCGATGATGGCAATCCTTGCAGCACTGGTAATTTTCAGTTCTGCCACATCATATTTTTCCGCCACATCTGCAAGCTTGCGAAGCTGGACCGGCTTGACCACCCCGCAGGGAATATGGGGGGCAATGGCATAGGTGATATTCTGGCTGCCCCGCTGGCGAATGACGCCTTTTTCTCCATCCTTTAGCATTTTTGTTCCTCTATTATTTGAGTCTGCTTTTATTTGGTCTAATTTTAAGGTTTTAATTTTCGTCCGTTTTTAATCAAATGACACCGCAGTTTTAATACTGGTATCTCTGGATGTCAATCCTGATTTTTTTTAAAAAAACCTCTTCCTTTCCTTTTACAAATAGTTACAAATTGTCACCCCGGTGAAAAGCAATTTCACCCAGGGTCTGTATAATATATTTTATGGCAATCGGTTGGTGAAACATAAAAACAACTATACAGGAGAATAGACATGGCAAAAAAAACGTTATTTGCGGCAATAACTCTGATTATAATTTTCGGGATGACGCTGGGATGCAAACCCGGTGGTCACGGCAAAGGCAAGGCCTTTGCCCTTGATTATATCAGTGAAACCCTTGATCTGACAGAGGCCCAGGCATTAGAACTATCCACGATCCAAAAGGAGGTTGAATCTGAAATAAAAACCCTTCATAAAGACAAACTGGCCATGCGTGACACCCTGAAAGAACAGATTGCTGCTGAACAAATGGATAAAACTATGATTAAATCCCTTGTGGCCAAGCATAGGAAAAGAATCGACCAAATCATAGACCTTGTTATTGATCGTCTGGTGGTTTTTCACAGGGGGCTTACTCCGGATCAAAAGGCCAAACTGATCAAAAAAATTGAAAAGTTTGAAACCTGGCATGACCTTAAATCCTGATGCCACATTAAATATCATAATGGAAATCCCCGGGGGTTTTGGGTTTCCATTATGATGCAAAACCGCTATGATTGATTCCGAAATACAAAAAAACTGGATTAAGATAATGAAACAGACCATTTTAGTCATTGATGATGATGAAAAATTAAACCATCTGCTGGGAAAATTCCTTGGGGATTTCGGGTTTGATCTGGTATCTGCCACCACACCTTCTTCAGGATTCACACTGATAAAGGAAAAAAAACCTGATCTTATCATTCTGGATGTGATGCTGCCAGAAATGGATGGTTTTGAGGTCTGCAAGACCATTCGAAGAACCAGTCGCATCCCCATCATCATGCTTACAGCCAGGGGCGATTTAACAGATAAAGTAGTGGGTCTTGAACTGGGGGCGGATGATTATCTGCCTAAGCCCTTTGAACCCCGGGAACTTGTGGCCCGGATTCAGTCCGTTCTCAGGCGTTCCCGCACCACTTTTTTTGGAAAATCAGAATCATTTGGACGGCTTGACATTGATTTTGCCCGTCAGCGGGCGATGCTGGACAAGCACCCCATGGATCTGACCACCAGTGAATACACGGTGCTGTCATTTATGGCTATGAACATGGGAAAGGTTCTTGACCGGGACCAGATTCTCCAGGAACTTTCCGGCATTGACTGTGAGGCCTATAACCGAACCGTTGATGTTACAGTAAGCCGACTGCGCCAGAAACTTGGAGAGGACCCAAGAAAACCCAAATTCATAAAAACGGTATGGGGATCAGGTTATCTGTTTCTGGGCGGAACCCAGGAGGATTGATAATGAATTGGTTTAAAACTATCATCCTTTCCGTCCATGCCAAGCTTGTGGTGATCTGTCTGATCACCTGGATCTGCATTGTAGCGATTGTTGGAGGTCTCTTGATTCTCCACAGGATAAATTCTGCCCGGCCTTTTCAAAACAATGTGGTTCAGTATTTCACCTATATCCTGGCCGATCTGGGAACTCCCCCTTCCATTGAGGAGGCCCAAAAAATATATACCAGGACAGGGTTAAAAATATTGTTTAAGGGCAAAGAGGAACACTGGTCACTAATAGAGGATTTCCCCGAAAACAAAAATATCCGTTACCGATCATTTTCAGATTCAGATACCATTGGTGTTGGAAGATTCCATGGCCGCCATTTTTTAAGATTCAACCATGAAACCGGAATTTTCATTTTTGAATTCTCCGGGTTTGATCAAGCCAATGACAGAGACCTGCCCATGATATTGATTCTAATAGGCTTTTTAACCTTAATTCTCATGGGGACCTATCTGGCCATAAAGAAAACATTAAAACCCATCACGTGGCTCCATCAAGGAGTGATGGAGGTGGGCCGGGGCAATCTTGTGCATACACTGCCCCAGGACAGGAAAGATGAATTCGGAAAACTTGCCCGGGCATTCAACACCATGACGCGTCAGCTCCGGCAGATGATGGACTTAAAACAGCAACTCTTAAGGGATGTGAGCCATGAACTGCGCTCCCCCCTGACCCGGATGAAACTGGCCCTGGAATTTGTAAATGATGTTCAGATCAAAAAGAGTCTTGGGGAAGATATCCGTGAAGTGGAGGCAATGGTGACAGCAATTCTTGAGAACGCCAGGCTCCACCATGGCCATTCAACTCTTAACAAAAAGGAAACAGACTTCACCCGAATTGTGAAAGATATTGTTGCTGGATTTGAAAACCGTGCTCCGGGTATTTGTCTGGCAAATCATGCCCCCATTGTATTTGATTTTGATCCGGCCCGGATCAAAATTGTAATCATCAACATCATTGAAAATGCCCTTAAGTATTCTTCACAGGACGACCCGGCTGTGGAGGTTCATTTTACAACAGAGCCTTGCTGGGCAAGGGTGACCATCAAAGACAGGGGCATTGGCATGGATCAATCAAAACTGCCCCTGATTATGGAACCTTTTTACCGCCTGGATCAATCCCGATCAAAAAAAACTGGGGGATTTGGTCTGGGTCTCAGCCTGTGCAAAACCATCATGGATGCCCATGGGGGAACACTGGAAATTAACAGCGCCCCGGGAAAAGGCACATGTGTCACCCTGATTCTGCCAATGAATTAAATTCCCCCAGCCAGTGGAAATAAAAAATCTATCACAAAAAATCACCTGCGATTGCCCAATTATAGCCCCTGCCACACTTGCCATGGAAGAGGGTCTAGTGTATAAAAAGGCGAATGGAAACAAGTAACACATATCAAATGGACCAGGCCAAAATGCTGGCCAACAAGGTTAAAAAAAGATACACCCATCTGCGCAAACGCTATGCCCGCCAAAACCTGGAAGTTTTCCGGCTCTATGACTGGGATATCCCCGATATCCGGGCAGTGGTGGACTGGTATGGGGGCCATCTGGTCATTGGCGAATACAGCCGGAAACAATCCACCCCGGAATGGCTGCCCTTAATGGGATCGGCTGTGGCAGATGCGTTAAATGTCCCCAGGGAAAAACTCCACCTGAAAGTGCGCAAGTCCGGTATCAAAGAAGGCGTCCGGTACCAGCGTCTCAACCATACCAACTTGAAAATCCCCATGTGGGAACGGGAGTTGCAGTTTTATATCAACCCCAGCGATTACGTGGACACCGGACTTTTTTCCGACCATAGAAACACCCGAAAACGCGTGGGGGAAATGGTTAGGGACAAGGATTTTCTCAACCTCTATTGCTATACCGGTGCCTTTACCTGTTATGCTGCCAAGGGAGGTGCCCGATCCACCCTGTCCGTTGACCGATCCGAGACCGCCATCAACTGGGCAAAGGAAAACATGGAACTCAACCAACTCACCGATCCCCGGCACACCCTGGTCCAGGAAGATACCCTTGATTTTCTGGCCAAAACCAAATGGCGGGGCCTCTCCTTTGATATTGCTGTGGTGGATCCGCCCTCCTACTCCACCACCAAGGAGACAGATATTCATTTTGATATTGCCAGGGACTACCCCACCCTGCTCAATGGGGTATTTGAACTCATGCGCCCCGGCGGGATCCTCTTTTTTTCCACCAATCACCAGAATTTTGATATGGAACCCCATCGCCTAAAGGCCACGGACATCACCGAAATAACAGATGCCTCCATTCCCGAGGACTATCTCACCAAGCGGAAAAAAATTCACCGGTGCTGGGAGATACATTTATAATGGGGTTTGCCCCCTTTGAAAACCAGTTATGCCGGGACATCCGCAATTGTCTGTCAAAAAGTTTTCTGGAGGCCCTGGTAGAAAACCGCATGGATCCTGTTCGTAAGACGGCCCTGGCCCTGAAGGAAAAGACCTTGGCCCCCTGGCATGTCGATTATATCGACAACCGTCTGGCCCGATACCAGACCGTACTTACCCAACTTAAATCCGACCCTGGGATCTTTACCACGGCCTGCCTGATCTGGGACCAATCCCTTTTTTTTGAATGTCATGAATGGATGGAGCCCTTCTGGATACGGGCAAAGGGAGACGATAAAAAACTGATCCAGGCCCTGATCCGAGCAGCTGGAACCTATGTTCTGCTGGAAGCCAAGCGAACAAGCGGTGCCAAAAAATCCGCAGAAAAAGCCCTGGCCTTTCTGAGGGTGAATAGATCTGCCATTCCCCCCTTCTTCAAACCAGATCTGTTAATAGCTGCCCTCAATAATCTTGACTCCCCCCCGCCCAAATTTATGCCGACCCGCTAAAGAACACATCAGATTAACCAACCCTGCCCCTAAACGGCAAAATTGATCATTCCCCCCTGGATAAACGGAATTTTTTTCCTTTTCCCCCTTTCTTAAAATTTTTCACTTTTTAGCTATTGCCCGTAACCCACTGAATTTTCTACCGCAACAACCACCCTGTTGCAATGGCATGTATCCTGCTTAGTTTAAGAAAGAACGATGAGAGAAAGATGAAAACGAGTCATCATATGACATCATCAACAGCAATTTTTTAAACGGCTACAGGGCAATGATATGCCCAAGTAAGGAGAGGCACAATGATCCAAAAACTTCTACCGATTTCCGGTATTTTAACCTTTATCATTTTGTCGGGAACTGTATCAGAACTGTCTTCCCTGTCTGCAAATATTAAAAGCAATCTGATTGTCATTACCGGCACCCTTGTATGCTGCATGATCTCCTATCCGACCCAATTGTTTTCCGATCTTTTTGCCACCATTCGCCAGGCATTTTCAAACGACAAAAAAGATATCAATCACCTGATCGATGAAATAGAATCCCTTTCTGTTATCAGACGGTCCAAGGGCATCGTTGCACTGGATGAAAAATCCAAACAGATTGAAAACCCTTTTTTAAGGAATGGCATTGAAATGGTAGTGGACGGCTATGACCGGTATACGATTTTCAAAACCCTTGAGCGACGGTATGATAATTTCCTGGGCACCCGGCGCTCCCAGGCAGATCTGATCAACACCATGATAAAACTCATGCCGGTTTTCGGGTTTGTGGGAACCATTATCGGCCTGATCAATGTTCTCAACAACATGGGATCTCCGGAATTGATCGGAAAAGGGGTTGCCACTGCTCTTTTGACCACCTTTTACGGGTTGTTGTATGCCAATTTACTCTGCCTGCCCCTGGGAAAGAAACTGACGGAGAAGACCAAACGTGATTCCATGGAACTGGCCCTGATTATTGAAGGGGTGTTGGACATTTCCGACAATGTCAATTCAAAATTGGTCGGATACCGTCTCAGATATTGTATTGGGGAGCTTTATCAAGATGATCAATCCTTTGAAACAAAAATATCCGATTCAAAACAACCGCTTCCATCCCTAAATCTGGAATTAAAAAAGCAGTATAACAGGGGATAAAAATGACGGATCTCCTGGTCGAAAATTTAAAATCAGAACTGGAAATGTCCGAGCGAAAACTGCTTCGTCTCCAGAGACTCAAATCTTTGGAAGGATTTGAAGCCGAAGATTTAAGCCTCTGGACCATGCTGGATCTGATGACTCTCATCCTTGTCTTTTTTATCATTTTATACGCAGATCTTATCCCCCTGGCTCCCCCGATGATATTGGGAATAAATCCTGCCACCCTGACACAATTTGAAAAAACCAGCCCCCATGAAAAAAGGGTCGAAAAAACCACTGGTCAATTCAGATCAAAAAATAATCCCGTCTATAAAAATGAGACAGCCTTTCTGGACATCGAAGAAAACATCCACATGGCCATGGAAGGAACCGACATCAAAGATTATTCCATTAAGATGGTGGGGGACAGAATCATTCTGGTCATTGGTGAAAAAATCAGTTTCCCCCTGGGCCGGGCTGAATTATTGGATCATATCAAAACCCCTTTGGAAAAAATGGCTGATTTCCTTTACCAGGAGCAGGCCTATAAAATCGTTGTGTCGGGTCATACAGATGACACCCCCATTCATACCAGCCGCTTTCCCTCCAACTGGGAACTCTCCATTGCCAGAGCGATGAGTGTGGCAAATTTTCTCATGGCATACAATTTAGATCCCCGCCGCATCTCCGTGGAAGGGTTCGGGCAGTACAACCCAATAGCAGACAATACTGACCCGAAAAGCCGCCAGGCCAACCGAAGAGTCGAAATCTCTTTGATACCCACCCCTTGATCTTTACCACCGGATAGAATCCTTTGCCAATATTGATTTATTATTTTTGTTACCACGGATCTTAAAATCCGCTGCTGACCCATTATAACCGCCAGAACGGCACCCCGGTCTCGGCGACGGCATCCACATCCAAAATACTTTTCACATCAATCAGGCAACCGCCCTTGCCCAAGGCTAAGACCAGATCCGCCGGGCTTTTTTCCCGGTAGGCCTTATGGGGAACCGCCAGGATAAGGGCCCCAAGACTTATTAAATCCTCCCAGGCACAAAGATCCACGTTGTAATAGTCTTTGGCCTCCCTGGGGTCGGCCATGGGATCATGAACCATGACCTCACATCCATAGGACTCAAGTTCTGCTATGATATCCACCACCCGGGTATTTCTCAGATCCGGGCAGTCCTCTTTAAAGGTCAGCCCTAAAATTCCCACCCGGGTTCCCTTGATGGGCTGACCCTGGGCAATCATCATCTTAATGGTCTTTTCCACCACAAACCGTCCCATATTGTCATTGATCCTTCGACCGGCCAGGATAATCTGGGGATGATACCCTTCGGACTCTGCCTTAAAGGTCAGGTAATAGGGATCCACCCCAATGCAATGACCGCCCACAAGCCCCGGAGAAAACTTTAAAAAATTCCATTTGGAACCAGCCGCCTCCAGAACATTTTTGGTATCGATGCCCAGCCGGTCAAATATCAAAGCCAGCTCATTCATCAGGGCAATGTTCAAATCCCGCTGGGTATTTTCAATCACCTTGGCCGCTTCCGCCTCCTTGATGGTCTTTGTCCGGAATACCCCTGCCAGAACAATGGACTCATACAGGGCTGCCACCTTATCCAGAGTGGCCTCATCATCACCGGATACCACCTTGATAATGCGGGTCAAGGTATGTTCCTTGTCTCCGGGGTTAATCCGTTCCGGCGAGTATCCCACATGGAAATCTTTTTTCCAGGTCAACCCGGATTCCTTTTCTAAAATCGGAACACAGATATCTTCGGTAACCCCGGGATAAACCGTGGATTCAAAAACAACAATGGCCCCTTTTTTCATGACACGGCCCACGGTTCTGGAGGCACTTTCCACAGGGGTAAGATCCGGTCTTCTTGCCCGGTCAATGGGGGTGGGCACGGCCACAACAATAAAATCCGCATCCCCCATCATTTCAGGATCAGTGGTAGCCGTAAACTGAACCGCCCGGGTAAAATCTTCTTGGCTCACTTCTCCTGTGGGGTCTTGATGGGCCCTGCAGCTTTCCACAATACTGGTCTTTAGATCAAATCCAACGGTTTTATAGCGTTCACCAAAATGAATGGCCAGGGGCAGCCCCACATATCCAAGTCCCACCACGGCTATTTTGCAATCATTGTTCATCTTAATTTCTCCAAAGATATATTCTTCAATAATGCGATTTTCCATTGTCTGGTTTGTAACTATCTATGTTTTAATTATCGGGTTTCAAAGTATCCTGTTTCAAAGTATCCATATACCAATTGGCCGCCAGGTCAAGCCCTTTTGTCACGGAGAATTGAGGATGATACCCTAAAAACGCCCGGGCCTTGGAGATATCCGCCAGGGAATGGCGCACATCGCCAGGCCTAAAATCCCTGTATACAGGTTCAACCTTTGCCGCATCCCCATATCGTTTGGCAACCCGCTCCCGGATAAGATAAAACAGCTCGTTCAAGGTGGTTCTTTCCCCATAGGCCACATTATACACCTGGTTGGCAGCTTGATCAGCGGTCACCAGACAGGCCCGCAAATTGACCTGGACCACATTATCGATATAGCAAAAATCACGACTGGTCTGACCATCCCCGTTGATAAAAACCTCCTCCCCCCGTATCATGGAGGAAAACCACAGAGGCATGACAGCGGCATATCCCCCATAGGGGTCCTGGCGCTTGCCGAACACATTAAAATACCGAAGCCCGATGGATTTAAACCCATAGGTTGTGGCAAATACATTGGCATACAATTCATTGACATACTTGGTCACGGCATAGGGGGACAGAGGATTGCCGATCTTGTCTTCCTGTTTTGGAAGCCCCGGATGATCCCCATAGGTGGAACTGGATGCCGCATATACAAACCGTTTGACCCCTGCCAACCTTGCCCCCACCAGCATATTTAAAAAACCGGTAATATTATTTTCATTGGTAATCAGCGGATCTTCAACAGATCTTGGCACAGATCCCAGGGCGGCCTGGTGCAACACAAAATCCTGTCCCTGGCAGGCAGTTTCACACACAACAGCCTGCCTGATATCTCCCTCAATGAACCTGAAATTTTTCCAATTTTCTTTGCCCACAGCCACTTCAACCTGGTCCAGATTGTACTGGAACCCCGTGGAAAAATTATCAAGCCCTGTGACCTGCTGCCCCATTCTCAAAAGGGTTTCCACAAGGTTGGACCCGATGAATCCGGCGCACCCGGTCACCAGCCATCCATAGGAGTTCTTTGTAAGTT
>JAFLJU010000480.1 GCA_022712835.1 Desulfobacteraceae bacterium | reverse complement strand
TGATCCCCTTTTGTGTAATCAATTCAAACACAATTGGATAAATACCCAAACCCAGATCGGTATTTATAATAATGATCCCTATTATGCGTTGATCAATACCCTTATCGATTATTATACCAATGCCTTGGATCATTATTCCGCAGATTTGATCAAGCTGTGCTTTGTGGCCCAGATGAGCAACCTTAACCCCTCTGATATTGAAAACACCCATTTTGGCATTAAAAATACTATTGTCAGGAAAATTATGACTCAAAGGCAATGGAATGGTGATAATGTATTCAAGCTTGGTGATTTGAGAAAATGGGATTTCAGCAATATTATTAAGATTTCCGAGATCATGAAAAAGCATTTTTTGGCCAAATACAAAGAACTTAGCCGTGCCATGGGAGATGATAGAGATGAAGCCAATCTGATCTCCCCGAAGGACAGGACGATTCTGGCCAAAAAAATGTATGTCCAGTTCTCAAAACAGCCGGAAAAAATTGAAAACCTGCTCTTGGTTGTACAGAATGAAACCTATTTCCAGAAGCTTTATTTACGGTATGAAAAACCCGGTGGAGGGTGGGAACTGACCCATCGCTTTGGCCGGATCGGAAATAAGCGGGAAGAAGTATTGAAAACAGCTGAGTGCATAGAGCAAATTGCAGCTTGGATGATCAATAACCGGCTCTATAACGAAAACATCATCATCCATATGGAACCGAATATGACCCATGTCACCAGTGATGATATCAACCAGCTTTTTACTGCCATGAACACATTGTTTTTACCCTATGACAGGGACAGGATCAAATTTTCCAGATTTTTATCAAAATCCAGAATCGAATTTCTGTTTGTCTGCCTGAATTTTTATGAATCCAGAACCTGTAAAAAGATAAAAGAAGGGGTGATCGTCTATGTCAATTCCTGGGGTGAGATGTTTTGCCGGCCGTTTTCAAGCGACAACGGATTTGATTCCATCCAGTCTCTGGACACCTATCTGAAAAAGAATCTGGACCTTGTGGAACTTCCTGCAAACCGGTCCTATTTTTTCCCCAAACGATTCCGCCTCCTTTCCCAGGGATGAGTCTTGATTTTAGTCCCTTATTCAAACTCATCGGGATCAAATTTGAGATTTATCTTCTCCATGGAAGCCATCTCCAAATTCCTGGCCGATGGGGTGAGAAAAGATTTGAGTTTTCTTTCAAGTAGCCTGGGATGGGTGTCTTCTGCTATGGCGACGATTCCTTCGGTGATGATTTTTTGTAAAAACAGCTCCTCAAGTGTCCGCTCCCTGATATTGGACATAAAAGGTGTAAATACAAAGCTTGACAGGATGATTCCATACAGGGTGGATGTCAGGGCAACGGGGATGGTTGCCAGGATAACCGAGGCATTCCCGATACCGGCAAGCATGCCGATAAGGCCCACCACGCTGCCCACAATACCAAAGGAGGGTGCCACATCGGCCATGGTCTGAAGAACCCTGCCGGTTTGATCCCTTCGTTTTCTGAAAAAAAACATTTCCGCATGGAGATAGCTTCTGATTTCTTCGGGGGAATATCCATCCACTAAAAATTCCAGGGCCTGGCGGAAAAAACTGATCGTGGTTTCCTTTTCTTCTTCCATAAGCCCCTGGATTCCCCGGACCTTTTTTTTTAAAGGAGAGATCCAGAAGGAGTCCAACGATTTCAACCGGTTTTTTCACAGGTATTGTATAGGCTGTTTTTAAAACCTTTAACAGGATCAGAAGCCGTTCCATACGAAAGCTTAAAATAGTGGCACCAAAGACGCCGCCCAACACGATGAGCAACCCGGACAGGTTAAAGTAAAGACCGGTATTTCCATTGATCAGAAATCCTGAACAAAAGAGTATCAGGCAAAAAATCAATCCCAGAACATTGAGTACTCGGCTATCCATTGTGTTTAATTACTTCCTGTTATAGGGGGATAATGGGGACTTACTTGGTAAATTTTTCTTTGTTTGGGCATAGGGCCTTTGTTTCATCAAGATGATATCCACCCGTCTGTTCAAAGCTCTGTTTGTCCGGGTATCATTTTCCCGTATGGGCTGATGATAGGAATGAGCCGTTAAAAAGAAACGGCTTTCCTCAACACCACAGGTTTCAATCATGAACCGGGCAACCTTACAGGCCCTTGCCGCTGAAAGCTCCCAATTGGTAGGATAAAGCTTAGAATGAATGGGGGTGATGTCGGTATGACCTGCTACATTGATGGCAAGATTGCTCTGATTCAATACCGTTGCTATTTGCTGAAGCTGATATTGTGCCGAAGTTTTTAGTTTGGCATTCCCCACATCAAACAAAAGATCAGCGGCAATGGAGATCCGAATGGCCTTATCTTTGACAAACTCAACAGAGGTGAAACTGTTGATAAAGTCATCTTGTATGGCGTTTTTCGTTTCATCAAAAACCTGGGATGGCGTTTTTTGGGATGCCGTCGGCGTCACAAGATTTTTGCCAAGTTTTGATGTTAGTGCCTTTGCCTCCTCCGGCTTAAATTCGAACTCCCTGTGACCGGACTGGTAAATATACAATACGGCAAAAAGAATAAACATGGTCATCATTAAATCCGACCATGAAACTGCCCATCTATCCTTATTGTGTACAGGGACTTCCAGAAGAAGGGCGTCGGAAAAGGGATCCGTATCCTGGTTTGTTCCAAAAAAAAAAGGCTCAAGGGGAAAATGATTCTTTTTCTTGCTACCCTGATTCTTTTCCTTTTGGGTTTTGTCATTCATGGGAAAGTAACTTGCTGGCGTCTTCTGATCCCTTGAAATCAGGTTGGAGCTCCAGGGCTTTCAATAAGGAGTCTATTGCAGGGTTGGCTTTTCCCAATTGGTTATAGGCAAGACCTAGGTGATA
>JAFLJU010000323.1 GCA_022712835.1 Desulfobacteraceae bacterium | reverse complement strand
AGATTTGTGATCCTTACCCCCACGGCATCATAAATGGCATTGGCAATGGCGGGAGCTGTCGGGACACATCCCGGTTCTCCAATACCCTTGGCACCAAAGGGGCCATATTCATCATAGGTTTCCACCACCGGGGCCTTGATCTTTATGGCATCCTTGGCCGTAAAGAGCTTGTAGTCCCTGAAATTGGCATTCATGGTCTGGCCGTCCTTGAGGATCACTTCCTCGGTCAGGGCATATCCTATCCCCATGATCACCCCGCCGTATACCTGGCCCTCCAGGAGCAGAGGATTGATGGCCCGGCCCACATCATGGGCTGCCACATAATCTAAGACCGTTACCTTTCCGGTTTCTTCGTCCACATGGACCTTGACCCCGTGGGCACCAAAGGCATAGGTCACGGACAGGTTACCTTTAAACTCCTTGCCCATATTTTCATTGTCCGGATCATAAAAATAATCTGCCATGAGCATTTTGCCCTGGGGGGAGAAATGGGCCTTTCTCAACAGCTTATCTATGGGCATGGTTTTTTCAGGATGTTTGGGGCAAAAGATGGCCCTGTCCCTGAGAATTAGATCTTCCACCGGGAGGTCCAGCAGGGTTGACCCGTATGCCAGGATGGTCTGTTTGACTTTTTTGGCCGCTCCCAGGGCGGCATTTCCCGCCACAAAGGTGCTCCGGCTGGCATGGGCCCCCACATCCCAGGGGCAGACATCTGTGTCCGAATGGATCACATTGATGTCTTCCACCAAAAGTCCCAGCTCTTCCGCCACAATCTGGGCCGTGATATTGTCAAGCCCCTGTCCCATGTCCGTGCCACCGGTGAACACGTCCACCTTGCCGTAGTCATCCATCTTTAAAATGGCCCCGCAGCCGTCGGATTTGTAAATCCTGGCCCCGCCGCCCACATGGATCAGAGAGGCAATTCCGGTGCCGATTCCTCGTTCTTTTTTTTCATTTTTGTCCATGGCGATTTCTTTTTGAACCGCATCAATACATTCGGAAAGTCCGCAGGAAGATATTTTAAACCCCTGGGGGGTCCTATCCCCGGGCTGGTTTTTGTTGATACGCCGGATCTCAACCCGGTCAATCCCCGCTTTTTCGGCCAGCATGTCCAGGGTGGATTCAATGGCAAAGGTGGCCTGGGGGTTTCCATATCCCCTCATGGCCTGGGAATAGGTGTTGTTGGTATAGACACATTTGGCATCGAATTTCACGTTTTCCACCCTGTAAAGGGAAGTAATGGGCATCATCATAACCGAGGGTGTGGTTGCCCCCCAGGAGGTGTAGGCCCCGTTATCCAAAACCATCCTCATATCCCTGAAGGTCAGTTTCCCGTTTTTGTCGCAGCCCTGTTTGATATAAATCACCGTGGGCTGACGGGTGGAGGTGGCCTTGAACTCTTCCACCCGGTCAAAGAGTATCTTAACCGGTTTTCTTGTGGCATGGGCCAGCAGAATGGCAATGTGCTCATAGGCATAGGTATCCAGCTTGCTGCCAAATCCCCCGCCGATGGTGGGTTTGATCACCCGAACCCGTTTATTCTCAAGGCCCATGGCTTTGAGGGATTCCAGAAAATCCTTCTGGGCAAGGGAGGGGATCTGGGTATTGGTATGAATGGTCAGGTTGGATTTTGCATCAAACAGGGCAATGGCCCCGCTGGTACCCAGACAGCAATGGGTGACCCATTGGGTGGTGAACCGTTCCTCCACCACAAAGGCCGATTCTTTTTGTGCCTGTTCCACATCTCCGTAGTGCAGATGCCAGGGTAGGTTCAGCACATTGGATTTATGGTATTCATGGACCAGTGGGGCATCTTTTTCCATGGCCTTTTCAGGATCAAATATGGCTCGAAGTTCTTCATACTCGATTTCAATGAGATCCAGTGCTTGTTTGGCAATTTCAGGACTGGTTGCTGCCACGGCGGCCACTTCATCCCGAAAGGAGCAGACCTTGTTCTTTTTGATGGGGGGGTTGTCCTTGTAAAACCCCATTTTCATTTTTTTGGGCACGTCTTCGCCAACGAGAACCGCATGGACCCCGGCCAGTTCCTTTGCCTTTGAAGTGTCTATTCGGACAATATTGGCATGGGCATATTTGCTGTAAAGGATTTTCCCGTAGAGCATGCCCGGCAGGCGAATGTCCTGGATATATTCGGCCCGGCCCATGGCTTTCTGGGCGGCATCCAGTTTGGGGATCCGTTTGCCGATGACGCGAAATTCCTGGTTTGTGTCGGGGTTTATATTATTCATTGCACTCTCCCCTCCCTTCTTGAATTGAAATCGGGCCTGAAATCTGATCCCGGGCAACTTCAACCGATTCCAGGATCTGGACATAGCCTGTGCACCGGCAGATGTTTCCGGCAAGGGCATGTTTGATTTCTTCATGGTTGGCTTTTGGGTTTTCATCCAGCAGGGCCTTGGAGGACATGATCATTCCGGGAGAGCAAAAGCCGCACTGGATTCCCCCCTCGTCCACAAAAGACTGCTGGATCGGGTGGAGGGTGCCGTCGGTAGCAGCAAGACCCTCTATGGTTTCCAGA
>JAFLJU010000341.1 GCA_022712835.1 Desulfobacteraceae bacterium | reverse complement strand
ACTGGAAATGGGACCCAAAGAGAGTATTGACAACACCCGATTAAATCGCATATTTTTAATATTCATTCAAACAACACAAATTAAATATAAAGACAGGGAGATAAATCTATGAAAGTCACCCATTATAAAGAAATCCTGCCAGTCACCATGGACAATGAGATGGTCAAAAATGTTGCCGGAAGGGTATTGATCGGCCGGGAAGACGGTGCCCCCAATTTTTGTATGCGCCTTTTTGAAATGGGACCCGACGGGTTCACCCCCAAACATTCCCATGACTGGGAGCACGAGATTTTTGTTCATGCCGGGAATGGAGAGGTCTGGATGGATGACAAATGGCATTCCTTGTCACCGGGTTCGGCCGTCTTTGTGCCGCCCAATGTAGAGCACCAGCTCAGGAACCGGTCGGCCAATCTCTTCACCTTTATCTGTCTGGTACCGCCCAAGGCCCCGGAACTATAATGAAACCCCGGACATGTGTGGATCCAGAGGGGCGTTTTGTGGTGGGGGTCCATGAACCCAGCTTCACGGTTGAAAATCTAAGGCCAAATAAACATATTGAAATTCTGGGACAACTTCCCGACGGTACCCCCGTGGATAACCAGGTCAATTTCCCGAAAGCCGATGTCCGGGAAGATTGCGCAGACCGGATCTATGAAATTGCCAACCCCTTCCCCTTCCGGGGCACCACCTATATCAACTCTGCCTGGGCAGCCCCCCATGCAGGGCAACCCGACACCATCGGTGTTCCGGCTCCAACCCCCTGCTCGTTGATCCAGAACATGGACAGGCAAAATGATCTGACCGACGAGGCCAAGGCCAAACTTTTAGAGCTGCTGCCCCACCCTCTTTTAATTGCCCTGGCCCAGGCATCCACTGACCCTGAGGAACTTATGATCCTTGCCCAAAAAACCTGTACCCTTCTGTTTGAAAAAGGCTCTCCCCTTCCCTGGGGGATCGGGTACAAGCAAAAGGATGATGGGAGTATTCTCCCGGATATCCATGATCATGAAGTGTTTGAGGTATTGGCCAACAACCCTTTCCTTCCCGATGCCTACAAAAAGGCCATGGTTCTCAAACCCGGGGTACAGGGGAAAAGTGAAATCATCGGGGAATTTTCCTCCAAGGACAACACCACCCATGTGTTCGAATATCTGAGACGAAATTCCTATATTCCCTGGGGCCATTATGCCTCCAACATGGCCGATGATGCCATCCGGTACCGGGCAAAGGATTTGACAGACCAAGATATGAAAGGCCTTCGCCATCTATATTACCAGCGGGCCTATGTGAGGGTGGCAACCCAACTTAAGATTGCCCTACCCGCCCGGGGCGCCTGCCTTAACACCCATGAGCTGGAAGCCCTTCGAAAGGCCATTGTCAAAACCCTTAAATCCGATCCGCCCCTTCCCTTTAACGGCTCCTTGTGGGGATGGAATTTCGGATTCGGGGTTGCCCAGTCCGGCCACAGGCTACACGCCTCCCACCAGATGATTCACCAGCAGAACTCTCTGATTCCGGCAAAGATAAAAGATGATCAGGGGGATGCCTATGATAGCTTTTCCTGGGGGGATCTGGTAAGCGATTTTATCGATGAATTTAAACGCTCCACGGGAAAACACTTTTTTGAATCCTATCTAACGGCCATCCGGAACAATGAGCGGACAGACAAAAAATCCTCGAGTGAGAACTCCACGGGTGAGAACTCTCTCATTGTCCATGAAGACCCCCGGGTAATTTTGTTTGTACCCAAGGCCCAGGTCAGTGAGTGGGAGCTTTGCCTCATGACAAAAAGCCGGTGCGGCAATATTCTGGAAGCTGACACCGCCCTGCGAACCTCCCTGGACCATGCCATGCTCATCGCCATCCAGACACTTGAACACCTGGGAGCCCAGATGGTCACGGCGGTTGAATTGTCCGGCCGGTTTGACAGACCCGGGTCAGATCAGCATCTATTGTATTCGTTTCTCCCCAGGCTTCCCTATGCCCCGGGAACCTTTTCCGAAGCACAGCTTCGATGGATCAGCGGGTGCTATCCGGAAGATTTTGCCCAGGCCTGCCGCAGGGCAATGGGTTAACTTAAAGCGCAAAGGAGGGTCCATGATTCTTCACGATATTACCTATGAATGGGATGGAAAGAGCCATGAAGGTGAAAAACCCATTTCCTGGTGGCCCGGGTCTTACCGGGTTAGGATTGTCAAACTGGGGGACGACACCAAGGCCATCAGCTATCTGTTTCCAGTTGCCGTAATTTTCAAATCCCAAGAAACAACCCAATACATGAACACCTCATTGAAAAATTATATTGATAATTTTGCCAAAAAAATATCCAAAACCTACGACCTGGATATAGCGAAGACACTTTGGGTAGAGCTGGGAAATGAAATCCGGGTGGCCCAACTCCACCCGGACAGAAAACTTTCCGATGAAACCCTGTATACCATTTCCTGGCGCGATGCCCGGCCCAATGAACTGGCCATGATCGATCCCTATATAAAGGATTTGTAAGCCACCCGAAAACACAAACTTTTTGAACCAACCTCTCTTCAACAGGTTGGATAATATTCATATTCTCAAGACATGCGGTTAACCGGCTATTCCAGATATACGGACAACCGTTCAATGACTTTAGTATGGAAGAGGTCAAAATGTTTTTGATCAAGGACAGCTTTGATGAATCTGAAATTCAAATCTTAATAAAACTGATCAATGAAGACACGATTTTCGGGGGAAGCCAGCACAGACCGGATGCTTAGTGATATCGGCCTGCGCCGTTGCGATGCCATCAGGATAACCAATGCACACAGCTTTTGGAAATTTATGTTTCAACCGGAATCCGGTTAGATTTTTTAAAGTTGATAAAACTTACAGATATGGATTTTGTGCAGGGTAAAAGACCAGTGTTCAAATTGCAGGATGCTGGCGGCTGCCCTGAAGTTCCCCTTTTGTATGGAATCAATGAGCCGGGTGTGTTCTGACAGATTGATTTTTTCCCACTCCACAACATAGGTTCTCAAGGGGAAATTATAGAGTCGCTGCATAATGGGTGAGGTGATTTTCATTAGCAACCTGTTTTCCGTAAGCTCAAGGAAAATGTTATGGAAAGCAGTATTCAATTGATAGTATTCGTCAAATTGGCCGTTTTCAAGGGTTTCCAACAACCTGGCATTCAGGGTTTTCATCTTTTCTATGTGGGTTTGATCAATCCGGTCAAAGGCTGCTAGTATGGCCGATGATTCCAAAGCTGCCAGGAGGTCATAGGCCTCTTTCACATCCTGGAGGGTCATGGCGTTGATTAAAACGCCTTTTCTGGGTAATATGGTGACAAACCCTTCGGTTTCCAGCTGGATCAGGGCATCCCGCAGGGGTGCCTTGCTGATATTCATTTCCTGGCATATCTCAGGTTGATTGATGTAATTACCGGCCCCAAGGCGCCCTATTTTCATTTGCTCACAAAAATAAGCATGTACTGCCTCACGCAATGATGTTTCATCTTTCATGGGGTTTTCCTGCCTGAAAAGGATTAAAAAATAATGCTTGGTAACTGATATATCAAGAAAAGCGATTCGTCAATAAATATTGCTTAAAACCAGTGATTGTTCTGTTTTTTTGGGTTGACAATCCATTTTTGATAATATAATTATGATCAAACTGATATCTGATATATCAGATCATATTTTTCAGTGTGCCAGACAGCAAGGTCAGGAATCAACGATAGTTGAATTGGATTGATTGTTTGTTTGGGCGCATTCAAGGAGGGAAGTTAGATGGAATTTACACGGATTAGAAATTTTATTGATGGAGAATGGATAGAAGAAACCGGTGTTGAATATGTCCCGCTGTTCAATCCTTCCACCGGAGAAGTCATAGGAGAGGTTCCCCTTTCCTCGGATGAAACCTCTCTTGCGGCCGTGGATTCATCCTATGCTGCCTTTGAAAGCTGGCGAAGGCTTCCCCTTGGCAAGCGTATGGGATATCTTTTTGATATGCGCCAGGCCCTTATGGATGATCAGGAAGAACTGGCCATCTCCATTGCCATTGACCAGGCAAAACATATCAGTGAGGCCAGGGGGGAAGTTTTGCGGGCAATTCAGCTTGTGGAAGCCGCCTGTACCATTCCGTCTCTGATCCAGGGTGAGACCCTGGATAATATCGCAACCAATATCAACGGCCGGGTGACCAAACAGCCCCTTGGTGTATTTGGCGGTGTTGCTCCTTTTAACTTTCCTGCCCTGGTTTTTGGGTGGTTTATTCCCTATGCCATTGGTTGTGGAAATACCTTTATCTATAAACCTTCCACCCAGTCCCCCTTGTTTATGCAGAGGGTAGGCGATATTTTTACTAAAATCGGGCTGCCCAAGGGGGTTGTTAATATTGTCCATGGAAACCGTTCCATTCCCGGTACCTGGTATGAAAATCCCAAAATGAGCGGTGTCTGTCTGGTGGGTTCCACCCCAACCGCCAAGAAAATGGCAGAAGCCTGTGGCCGGGGCGGAAAACGCAGTATGCTCCTGGGAGGTGCTAAAAATTATCTGGTGGTCATGGAAGATGTGGACTGGGATGTGTTTATTGAAAATTTTATCCATTCCTGCTACGGGTCTGCTGGCCAGCGCTGTCTTGCCGGCTCCATAGTGGCTGCGGTACCGGAAGTTTATGACGAGTTGATAGCCCGGGTGCTGGAAGCCTCCAAAAAAATTACAATTGGAGATGCCATGGATCCTGATGTGTATATGGGTCCGGTGATTTCAAAGAAGGCAAAACAAAGTATTGAAAACTATATCCAGATAGGGATTGACCAGGGGTCAAATCTGGTGCTGGACGGTCGGAACCCCAAGGTTGCCGATGAAATTAAAAATGGGTATTATGTAGGTCCCACTGTTTTTACCGACGTGACCCCCTGCCGAACCATCGCCAAGGAAGAAATCTTTGGACCCGTGGTCTCTATCATGAAGATTCGTGATATCAATGACTCCCTGGATCTCATCCGCGCCCAGGAATTTGGAAATGGGGCCTGTATTTTCACCCAGAGCCAGTATTATACGGAAAAATTTGTTGCAGAGGCCGACGCCGGAATGATCGGTGTCAATGTTGGTGTCTGTGCCCCCCATCCCTATCTGCCCTTTGGCGGTATTAAGGATTCTCATCTGGGAACCAACAAGGTCCAGGGCAAGGACGGCATTGCTTTTTTTACCCAGAACAAAGTGGCCACCATCCGGGTGGCACCCCCCGCTGGCATGTCAGAAAAAAAGGCCGAGAATACCGTCAACCCGTCTGTCAGAAGCTGCGTGGCCCAATAGGGAGACAAAACTTTAGTTACCAGTGACTGGGGATTTGAAAAAGTCCGGTTAGGTTCTTGTACGCCAAGCATGCAAAAACCTAACCGGACATTATTGGGATAAGTAATGCACACAGCTTTTGGACATTGAAATGCGTTTTTTGTCAAAATTATGATATCAGTGTTCAGGCAGATATTCAGCGCCAATACCAAAATAGGGATAGTCCCTGTCTTTAAGGTCCTTGCACCACTTAACCTTCGCCCGGGACATGGACCTGTAGCCGGAACAGCTTTCATCTAT
>JAFLJU010000007.1 GCA_022712835.1 Desulfobacteraceae bacterium | reverse complement strand
CCAGCTTTTTCCCTTTCCCCAGGGGTTTCTATCCCGTTATCCACTGAATTTTTCACCAAATGGGTTAAGGGACCACTGATGGATTCCAGGATGGTTTTGTCCAGTTCGACCTCTTTACCTTCAATGACCAGATCAATGGATTTACCCAATTGCTGGGATAAATCCCTGACAACCCGGTCAAATTTATTAAAAATGTTTGCCATGGGCTGCATGCGGGTTTGCATGATGGTTTCCTGAAGTTCAGAGGTGATCATATTGATCCGCTGACTGGACACCGCTGTCGCGTTGGCATTGTTTGTGTTGACGCCTTGCAGCAATTGATTCCGGCTTAAAACAAGTTCTCCGGCAAGGGTCATTAAGGTATCTAAAAGCTCTAGATTAACCCTTATGGATGGGGTTGCCTTATTATGGTTATCCTCTTTGAGAGGTTGCACGCGGGTTTGTGTCATTGCCCTATTCCTTAGTTTTTAAAAGACCCTCCGGACAGACATCCGGAAGGCCTTTCACTTTTAATTTAACTTAAACCTGCTGACCATTTCATTGAGATTTTCGGCCAGCTTAGACAATTCCAAGGCACTTGTATTCACCTGAAGGCTTCCTGCGTTCATTTCTTCAGCCGCCTGACTCACCTTGTGGACATCCTCGGTCACTTCTCCTGCCACAGCAGATGTCTGGTTCACATTTTCATTTACTTCCTGAACACCGGCAGCTGCCTGGCTGACATTGCTTGAAATTTCCTGGGTGGTGGCCGATTGTTCTTCTATGGCGGTTGCCACAGAGGTCACAATCATATCGATCTCATTGATGATCTCAACGATGGATCCTATGGCGGATACAGATTCCTGGGTGCTTGCCTGTACATCTCCAATCCGTGAACCGATTTCCTTGGTGGCTTCTGCCGTCTGCTGGGCTAGGGCCTTGATTTCCGCGGCAACTACGGCAAACCCTTTCCCTGCCTCACCCGCTCTTGCCGCCTCTATGGTGGCGTTGAGTGCCAGCAGGTTTGTCTGTTCGGAAATATCTGAAATGGTTTCCGTGACCTTGGAGATCTCCGAGGCCGCTGTGCCCAATTCGTCTACTTTTTTGGAAATATGTTCGGCTTTGTTCACCGCTTCAGACGTGGTTTGGCTGCCCCTGGCGGTGTTTTGCGCAATTTCATTAATCGTTACAGACATCTCTTCTGCTGCTGCAACAATCATCTGAAGACTGGCAGTGGTCTGTTCGGTGGCCGCCGCCACACTGTTCATACTGGTGGCCATCTCTTCGGCTGCGGAAGCGACATTATTTGCTTTTTGGGAGGATTGTTCCGAGCCCGAGGCCATCTGTTCTGAAATGGCCGAAAGTTCTGTTGAAGAGGATGTTAAGGTCTGGACACCGCCGGTAATATCGGTGAACATATTGTTCAGGTTTTGGGTCATCTCTTTCATGTTGCCATAAACTCCGGTAATTTTTTTACCGTCCGTATTGAACTCAACGGTAAGATCTCCCCGGGCAATACTGTCAGCAATCCGAGCTATTTCAGATGGATCCTGCCCCAACTGGGCCATGATACCCCGGACAAACCAGAGGACACCGATAAGTGTGAGGATCAGAAAAATCCCCCCGGCCAGCAGAATAATGTTTCGGATCTCAACAACCGGCGCCATAAATTCGGCCTCATTCTGGGTCACACAAATGCTCCATCCGGTTGAGGCAACCGGTGCAAACCCGGCTATTTTATCAATCCCTTTAAAGGTATAGGTGTCCACGCCGGTTTTTTGACCGAGCATACTGCCGACAATCGTCTCCATGCCATTGAGTTTTTTAAGATCCAGTTTGAGTATATGGTCCTGGTTTGGATGGGCAATGATTATCCCTTTTTTGTCTGCCATAAAGGGATACCCTGTCTTTCCAATTTTTACTTCGGTGATTTTATCAGATAAAGCAGCCAGCTTAATTGAGATTCCAAACATCCCTGCAAACTGGCCGGAAACTGTTTTTAAAGGTATGGCCACCACGGTTATTGGCTCCCCCGTTGTTTTGGATAAGACGGGTGTGCCAATCGTGATTTTTCCAGTTTTTTTGACGGATGCAAAATAATCTCTTTTTGCTACAGATGTTTTTTTTGCTCGATTGGCACCACCGTTACTGTCCGATATAAAAAGTCCTTTAGAATCAGTGACAAATAGAACATCATAATTAGCACCAACCTCTTTAACAATATTTGTCAGAAAACTGTCCAGGAGATTCAATTCAATTATAGAATTATTCATCCCTATTTCCGCCACCTTGGTTACTGCATTCTTTACGAGCGGATCAAGGGCTAACCCTCTGGCGACTTGGATTTCCTGTTTCATGGCCATATCTGTCATGGTAGCAAGATTGTGAGCAATTATTTCTGCCTGCCCTTCTGAAAGTGCAACTAAGGCGTTTGACGATTTATTGATTGAAAACAGCCCGACAACCATTAAAGGGACGATCGCAGCCAGAACTCCCCCGACAATAAGTTTGAATTTTAGTGATCTTTGTTTCATTTTTCCCATCCTTGAATTAATATTATTTTGACCCTCATTGAACTTTAAATTTTTTCGTGTTTTAACCCGGTTAATATCCACCGATATTTGGTTCCCCCTGCCATCCCATTACCGCCTTTGTCCGTTGATAAATTTTTTTTAAAACAGATGTGATATCTATATAATCACTGTCTGAATAACTGATAAAACTAGGATGTAACTGTAGCCCAGATGCCACCATGCCCTTTGTCCTGTCGGGCAAAACCAGGATTAGTCGGATATTGTCGAACAACGATTTAAGGCCGAGCCATTGATCGATATCTTCTTGGCAGGTCACAAAAATTACGATAACCGCGACCCTGTTTAATGGCCGGCCAAGTTTCCGGGATAAATCATTGATTGAAGTGATGGTATCAATTTGAATTTTTGGGAGTTTATCTTGAATTGAAATGGTCAGTTTTTTTCCTATTTCCGTTCTATTTTCTGCGTATATGATCAGTTTCATTTTTCCCCAAGTCCCTTTTATTCCAACCAAGATTGTTGTTCATTTTTCATTAAGGCAGGATGTGTGCCAGGAAAGACCATTTTGATTTTCATGAGTAATAACAGTGGGTTGGAAAAGCGGATGCCTGATCTTTATCGGTTGAGGGCCGGGTTATTCCCATAAACAGGAGTGGGGTTGTTCCTGTTTATGGGAATCAGGAACAACCTTGACTTATGGATAAATGAGAGGGGTGAAGAGGTTAGGACGGACCGAAACCAGGAAGACCATGTTTTTTTAAAAGCCCGTATAACCGGGACTGGGAGATGCCGGAAATGTTACAGGCAATCTTGCGGTCACCATTTGAACGAAGTATCAACTCTTTTAAATAGTTTTTTTCAAGGGTTGTTCGGTAATCTGCAAATGAGGGCAGTTCATTGTTTTCATGGATACTCATGGGCCTTAGAATATTGGGATTTAGGCTTGAAACCGGATCAAATTCAAGTTCATACATTCTGTATTCCGGGGGCAGGTGTTTGGGGAAAAGTGTTGGGTCGCTGCCCGCCGAGGCCAGGACATACTC
>JAFLJU010000615.1 GCA_022712835.1 Desulfobacteraceae bacterium | reverse complement strand
GTCTGACTGGGCAACCCCCATGTCAAGTTCGCCAGCTGCAATGGCATTCAGGTTATAAACAGATCCACCCGTACTTTCTACGGAACAGCGAATTCCATGTTCTTTTCTGCCTTTGTTCACAAGTCGTGCAATGGCACCGCCAGTTGGGTAATAGACACCGGTTACGCCTCCTGTTCCGATGGTAGCAAATATTTGATCACCTGCTGTTCCTGCGGCTTTTTCTTCAATAACAGCCGCCTTTTTTGTTTCTTCCTCTTCTGTTTTTCCACATCCTGTAATAAAACAAAATGATACAAATAATAAAATCGATACTGCACAATAAATAGATCTTTTCATTCTAAACCTCCAAAAAGTTAAGTAATATAAATAAATGTCTATATCCATGGAAACCAACAAAACCTACCGTTTTCGTCTCTTTTTGTAAACCTATTTTTTATGGGGATTAGTTACGGCATTCCAGATTGATCCCCCTGCCATCCACAAAAAGTTTTCATCTGTTTTCTCAACAAAATTGAATAAGTTTTTTTATACGATTTTCCAGTCGTTTCTGCTTGACATAATGGCCCAATTGGCTTATTTGCTCAAAATCCTTAGGGAGACAAAGTGATATTTTTTATTATGTCAATTGCCCCTAGGTTGCGTTATTATGATTTTGTAATTGGCCGGACTTAGGATACTTAAACTTAAGTTCATTTATTTAACCAAAAACATGCCAGGATGTAAAAATGTCATCCATACATTTTTCTAATTTCCAGATAGATGAAGGAACCGATTATTTCCTTTACATCGGGGAGTTAAAAAACTACGGGCTAAATCACTTTCTCAAAGAAGCCCTTACCCGCTACTACAATCGAAAATTTGAATTTATCGCCATTGTTCCAGATGTGTTGGAACAATACAATTATGACAATCTTATCGTCATCAACCCCCTCGTTGAATCTGGAGACGAATGCATTGAAAAAATGTCCTGCAGAATCAATGCTAACGATTTTATGGCCGCGGTATCCCAAAGCCCGAAAATCCGCTCCTTGATTCAGCAGATTTTACGACGCCAGCCCAACCTGTACCTTTATATGTATGAAAGCCTGTCCGAAATGACCCTGGATGAAATTCCGGGTGTTTCCATCCTGGGACCGGACAAACAGATTGCCCAAAAAACCAATAATAAAACCTTTCAGTTGACCCAGCTTGCAGAGATTGTTCCCACTGTGGAGTTTAAGCTCTGCCATGGATACAACGAGCTGATCCAGACCACGGACAGCCTCTGGGAAATATGGGTGGACGGTATTTTTGTCACCAAGGAATACTCTGCAGCCGGTATCAACTCACTGGTGGCTGGAAACAAACAAGAGATTGAAGATAAATTTGCAGAACAAGACGTCACCTACATTATTTCGAGATTTCTCCCCCACACACTGGACCCAACTGTTCTGGCCGTGGTGGCCAATGAAGAGGACATATTTATCGCCGGAGTTGCCGATCAGCGCATTGAAAACGGCAACCGGTTCACCGGCTCCACTTATCCAACTATTGCTTCCCCGGAACAGGTAAAACAACTAAAAGCCTATACCAGAACCGTTGGCGCCTGGCTTGCCAGACAAGGCTACAAGGGAATTTTTGGCTGTGATTATATCATCACCCATTCAGGAGAAATACGCTTCCTGGAAATAAACGCTCGGAAACAGGGCACCACCCTGGAATTTTGCTGTACCCTGGAACAAGAAATCCCTGCCACAGCCCCTAATCTGCCGGAACTTGAATTTTTTGCGGTGGTAGAGGGGGTTTTTCCTGCCAATGCCCGGGAAATTGCAGCCGATTCAAAAAGACTTCACTGGGGAACCTTTAATTACAAAATTCATGAGCAGGTCAGGACCCAAAATTATATCCCCCAGGGAATAGGGGAAAGGGAATCCTTTAAAAAGGTGGCCGATGGAAAACTCAACAAAGATTATCTGATTCTAGAACATATCGGCACCTCATTTATCATTGCCAAAGGTGCCTTTATCGGCAGAATAGTAGCATTGGGACACGACACTGAAGCTGTTACCCAGGGTATCATTCAAGGGTGTAAAACCATTGAACTGACCTTTACCAAAGAGAATACCACGGAGAAAGAGAATGCCTGATATTAGTACAGATACAAAAAGCCTTGATATTTTTACCAAGGAGTTTTTTGATACCCTTTTTGCAGGAAATAACACCTGTGAAGATACCAACCTTAAAACCCAGATAAATGGTCTCAAACAATCGGCCATGGATCAGGAACTGACTGCCCCCATCATCGCGCTTTTCTCAAAACTAAAAACCATCCAG
Source organism: Desulfobacteraceae bacterium (assembly GCA_022712835.1). The sequence goes on along the minus strand of JAFLJU010000615.1, from coordinate 1,420 downwards.
GAAACATTGGCGCTTTCACCCAAGGCATTTGGACTTTCACCTTCGGATCTGACAGCATTGGCCCTGAAACACGAAAAAATTGATGAGCACGATGTTTCCGTGGGAGGCCGTGTCTGCAAGGCCATTCCCATTGTAAAAGAGGCGATTTCACGGGTGGATGAATACCTTTGTGCAAAGACAGAACAGGCTCCCAGCGGGTTTGAACTCTGGGACTCAATCCTTGAAACCCAGGAGAAAATAAAATCCTATCTGAAAATGAGTGAAGAAGACTGGAACTCCTATGCAGGTCAGATAAGCCATTGTATTGATTCGGTTGAAGATCTGTCAAAGGTGATTGATCTGCCGGAAAAGGTGATACGGGAAGTCACCCATGTGACCCAAAATTATCGCATGCGACTGACGCCCTACTATGCAAGTCTCATCCAGGCTGCGGCAATCAATGACCCCATATTGCTCCAATCGGTTCCCACGGGTGAAATGGTTGACAATGTGGGCATTGAAATCCCCCCTGTGGCTGCAGACCACTCTCCTGCAAGGCTAATTGATCAATTTTACCCCCGGGTGGTCACCATCAAGGCCACCAACATGTGTGCCATGTACTGCACCCATTGTTTAAGACTTGCCCACATCGGTAAAAAAGACCGAATTTATACGGAACATGCCTATGAAGAAGCCCTTGATTACATTCGAGGCAATGACCGTATCCGGGACATTTTGATCACCGGCGGGGATTCCTTTGTATTGCCCAATAAGATTCTCAAAAAAATCCTCACGGCTCTGGATGAAATTGATCATGTCAAAATGAAACGGTTGGGAACTCGAATTCCGGTAACCGCCCCCCAACGGATAGACAATGAATTATTGGATATCCTGGCCCAAAGCAATGACAAAAAACCTGTCCGGGTGGTTACCCAGATTAACACAGCACAGGAAATGACCCCCTTGTCCGGGGATGCCTTTAAACGCATCTCCAAAAATGTCTTTGCCATCCTGAACCAGGCGGTTCTCCTGAAGGGCATCAATGACACAAAAGTCAAAATGTGGAAATTGTGTGAAACCATCCAGGAAAACTATGTGCGCCCCTATTATCTGTTCAACTGCTCCTATCGTAATCCCCAGTTCACCCACTTTAGAGTACCGGTTGAAAAAGGACAGGATATTATAGAAAGCATGTATGGCAATATCTCCGGTGATGCCATCCCCCGGTATATTGCAACGGCCGGCGGGAAGATTCCCCTCCACCGAAGCAATGTACAGGGCAAGACAGATGGTGACATCATCTTGAAAAAGCCATGGAATGGCGAAGTGGTCCAGTATCCAGATGCAGATCAGGGCATCTATGAAAATGAAGCCTTCGCCTTCATGAAACCATAATATTTAATATAATATTAAAAAAGATAAACAGGAAATTCAATGAACC
>JAFLJU010000006.1 GCA_022712835.1 Desulfobacteraceae bacterium | reverse complement strand
TGCGTATATCGTTTCGCCGGGATGGCTTGTTTCCTGGAAGAAAAAAATTGATTTCTGGGGGTTTGATCAACAAACAGCCCGGGAATTTTTCAAAGAGACCACATTAAAAATTGTTCTACTTGATACCGGGGTTTGTGAAAGCTGTGGGGAGGATCTGAAAAACTTTGCAGAATACCTGGACCTGCCATATGAAACTTTATATGTCGGCTTGGATCATTTTAAACTGTATTTAAGGGATTTGATGCATAAAATGAAGTCCAGGAGTGCCCATGACAAAGCCGAAATGATTCAACAAAGGGATGAAGCTGCAAATTACGCCATGGCAATGGAAATAGTGAGTCAATTGTCCGAGAGTAAAAGTGCTGCGGATACAATCCAACAGACGATTGACCTTTTCACCATGTTGTTTTCCCCGGAGCACATTATATTTCATTCAATGACTGAAAGCATTCCTTTTAACCCAGAATTATTTCAATTTGAAGGTGCTACCTGTTTAACAAACAATGGCCAGGGGTTCTTTGTCAAAATTAGTTTTGAGGGAGTAACTTATGGAGTTTTAGAGATCATTAATGTGGCTCATCCTCAATACCTGAAGGCATACATAAATCTGACGATGAACCTCATAGGCGTTGTTAGTCTGGCGATTAAAGAAGCGACTTATAAAGAAAAATTGCTTGAGACAACAGAGCTACTTGAATGGGAACTTGCAGTTAATGCTGCACTATCAGAAATATCGAGTGGTTTGATTAATCAGGATAACGATCTGGAGTACCTAACCCATCTCATTCTTAAAGAAGCACTAAAACTGACAGGCAGCCAGCACGGTTTTGTATCTGTTGTGGATGAAAAGACCGGCCATAACATCGGCTATACGCTCACAAAGATGATGGGCTCATTCTGCAAGATTGAAGGAAAAGACAGGAAGATCGCCTTTTCTATAAGTGAGGAGGGAACCTATAAGAGCTTAAGTGGGCATGCGTTAAATATAAAGACCGGTTTTTTCACAAATGATCCTGCTCATCATCAAGAGGCAAAGGGGATACCCCAGGGACATGTGGAAATTGAAAAATTCTTATCCGTTCCCGCAATGACAGGGGAGAAGCGGGTGGGGCAAATTGCCTTGGCAAATCCAGGGCGCGATTATTCTGATATCGATTTACAGGCTATTAAGCGTCTTGCCAATCTATATTCATTAGCAATTGAGCAGAAAAAAACTGAAGATAAATTAAAACTTCATAGTGAAATCATGAAGAATATGGCTGAAGGTGTTTATCTCATTGGTGCCGATGATGGATTAATTAAATACGCAAACCCAAAATTGGAAAACCTGTTCGGTTACGAACCCGGTGAGATGATCGGACAGCATGTTTCAATTGTAAATGCGCCAACAAAAAATGACACATTTGAAACAGCCAACAAGATTATGAGAATTTTGAATGAGAAAGGTGTTTGGCATGGAGAATTTGAGAACAAAAAAAAGGATGGAACCCACTTTTGGTGTGAATCCAACGTATCTGTTTTTAAGCATCAACGATATGGAAGGGTTTTGGTTGCCGTACATTCAGATATTACTCAAAGAAAAAAGAATGAAGAGAAACTAAACGCTCTTGCTGTGAATCTTGAAAGTCAAAAGAAACAGCTTGAGTTGCTTGCAGCCACTGATAGCCTCACCGGACTGCTGAACAGGCGGTCTTTCATAGAACAGATCGAAAGCGAAATTATTCGCCAGGGACGCAGTGGTAAAACATTTTCAGTTGTTATGAGTGATATCGACAACTTTAAAAATATCAATGACAGTTATGGTCATCCTTTCGGTGATTCTATTCTAATCAAAGTTGCTGATATTTTAAGAGATAATATAAGAGATCAGGATTCTGTCAGCAGGTGGGGTGGAGAAGAATTTCTTTTGTTGTTGCCGGAAACAGATCTGAAAGGCGCATCGGTCCTAGCAGAAAAAATTAGAAAAAATTTGGAGAATTCAGAAAATTCTTTTGAAGGCCAAAAAATTACAGTCACTGCCACTTTTGGGATCAGCGAATGCCAACCCCAGGATAATTACCTTGAAAGTATCAAAAAAGCAGACCAGGCATTATATGAAGGGAAAAAAGCAGGCCGAAATTGCATAATGCCAGGACACAAAATCTAACAAATTAAGGATAGTTGAACAGGGCACTACCACCAGTTGAGCACATCTTCTGCAAAACCAAAAAATCCTTGACCGTTTGCAATTAATTTCAAAGACGATGTCTGTAAGTTTGTGGGCAACGCCTTTGGCCTCCATGCAGTTTATCTAATAGCAATTAAAAATTTTCAAAGGTTTTCTTGTCGTCATAAGCAATGATTTGTTCTTATTCCTGGGGCCTCCTCAGGTACCGGGAGAACAGTTTTTGACATTTGGGAGTGGGTATGAGAATTCAGTTCTATTGATATATTGTCTCTGTTGTTGTGACGAATCCCCACCAGAATCCCCAATGCCGTTACAATAGAGTCCATCTGCGATGACTGGGCATTGAGTTCTTCGGCTGCACTGGCTGATTCTTCAGCAGAGGCTGCATTCTGCTGGGTGATTTTATCAATAGTCGCCACAGATTGTGCCACCTGTACGATGCCTTCGGACTGTTCTT
>JAFLJU010000201.1 GCA_022712835.1 Desulfobacteraceae bacterium | reverse complement strand
CTTTTTCAGGCTTGATCTTGAATCAGAGCCATCAGGTCTTCCAAATCTGAAACTGCTTTTTTAAATTTATACTTTCCGATGTGTTTATCGAGTTTTTTAATTTCATGGAAAATGTCATCCGCCCATTTATATTCTTTTATTTGAGCTATGATTTTCTTGCATGGTTTGGGCTTTTTCCCCATCTTCAGCAATCGTAATTATAAAGCCTGCATTTTCCAATATTTCTTTTGCAACCTGCTGGTTCATTTCATTGTCTTCCACCAAAAGGATGTGCGCTCCCTGGATAGATCGTAATGCTTTTTTGTTTAATCCTTTTTGTGATGCACGAGCGAGAATTTCATCTTTATTACCATGCCCAAAATAAGCCGTAAAAATAAAGGGACTCCCTTTTCCAGGTTCGCTTTCCACCCAGATTTTTCCATCCATCATTTCTACTAAGCGTTTACTTATAGTCAGGCCTAATCCGGTACCACCAAATTTTCTGGTGGTTGAGCTGTCGGCTTGGGAAAAAGATTTGAACAGCTTAATCTTATCCAATTGTTACGTGTAATTATTCGTAGTGTGTCCACATTCGAAGAACTTTAACAACTTTTTTATCACGAAGTATCTGGTAAACTATTCGATGCTGTATATTGATTCTACGAGAGTATGCTCCCAATAAGTCACCAATTAATTTTTCATAAGGTGGTGGAACTTGAAATGGATTTTCTTTAAGTATATCAATTAAGGGAAGTGCTTTTTTTTTGAGACCAGAACTTGCTAATTTTTTTGCATCTTTTTGAACCTGCCTTGTATAAATAACCTGCCACTTCACCAGTCCAGATCCCCGGAGCAATCTTCAATGGGAGTTTTAAACCCTTCAATTATAGACTCTCTCATTCCAGGTATATTTACAAGGAACAATGTTTCTTGGATTGCTCTCCAATCACTTTCTGAGATAAGGACAGCATTTCCACGCTTACCGGTAATTGTAATGGGTTCATGTGTAGCTGAAGTTTCATCAATTAGTCGGTATAAATTTTTTCTTGCTTCCGTTGCAGATAATGTTGCCATGTTGCACCTTTAATTTTGTTTGCATACAAGGTACGCCATTCCGTACGCATTGTCAAACTTTTACACATAACGATAAAGCTGAGTTGCCTGGGGCTCAATGCCGACAAACTCAGAATGAGGTCTTCCATGTGCCAAATGGCTGGGAGCATATCACCAGCCATTTCAAGGTATTACTATAGAGGAAAATAATTGTACATGTTCAGAGGGGCTGATGACTATGGCGTTATTGAATCCAAGACAGGTCAGGGTCTTGTCCTTTAAAATGTGAATCTATAGCCGCAGACAATGATGGAAAAGATAAAGGAACGGTTTAGCCAATACAAAGAGAAAATGGTCAAGCGGGCAAAGGCGTGGGTTAATGAGCGTTTGGATCTGGTCGCCATGATTGGCAAGTACAATACCCAGATTTTCAGCGAACATTTTTCCAAAGAGGAGCTTGAGGTTTTGTATAAATTTTATTCCGACCCGGTTGGAAAAAAAGCCCTGCATTTTTCTTTTCAACTTCTGCCGCAGATCCAACAGAAGGTGCAAAAGGAGATGCTGCCTATTATTGAGGGCCTTGAGCAGGTGTTAGAAGATGAATACCAGAACAAGTTAATGGATCTTGTGGAGTATGCAGGCAATATTTAAACTTGTCCAGTCCTTTTGGGAGATTGATGGGGTTTTTCAGCTGAATGTGACAGGCATCGGGAAAAAGTCTTGATACTTTGGCTGTTTGTGCCAGAATGTGCGACCGATACCAAAAACCGCAACCAGGAATAGTCAAGTGATTCATCCGCATATAAAAGCCCTGACCGACCATGTATATTTTATCCAGGCGCCCATGAACGGGCGGTTTCCCTTTTGCAACGGGTTTGTATTTAAAGGGGATCAAACCATCCTCATTGATGCCGGCCTCGGAGACGAACTGATGCAGGAGATCGACCAGTGCTTTCACATCGACACCTTGGTGATCTCCCATTCCCACCCGGACCATATTCGGAGCTGGCATATGCTTAAAGACCGGCGGCTGTTGCTTCCCCGGGAGACCGGGGATGCGGTCCAGAACATGGAAAAACTGGGCATCCAGTATACCGGGGATGCTGAGTCCGGGCGTCACTGGGTCGAAAATATTGGGAAGCCCCTTGGTATTGTGCCTCTGGGGGAGCCGGACCAGCGGTTTGGGGACAAGGATGTATTTGATATCGGTACCGCCCGTATCCAGGCCATTCATACCCCAGGGCATTATTACGATCATTATTGTTTTCTGGATCATGTGTCCGGAACCCTGATCACCACGGATATTGATTTTTCTTCCTTCGGGCCCTGGTACGGGAATCCTTGCGGCAGTATCAAGGCCTTTGTTAATAGCGTGCACCAAGTGATGGATTTGCCCTACACGCGGGTCTGTTCTTCCCACCGCCCACCCGTTGAAGGGGATGCATCACACCATTTTACAGCTTTTCTCCAGGCCTTTGACCGCCAGAAATTAGAAATTCTGGAGTGTCTGGGCCAGGGGAAAACCCTGGCCCAGATTCTTGCGTTTTCCCCGTTTTACCATAATAAATTCATGGATCTGACCGTGCAGAACATCTTTGAGGGCAATATGGTCCGGGAAAACCTGGCCCTTCTAATGGAAGAAGGGCAGGTAATAGAAGATAATGGATGGTTTATTCCCCGAAAATGAGGAGAGATCCACCTGGCGTATATCTGAATGTTATTCAAAAAGGGCCGGGGCATTTTCTCCCAGCCAATTTTATTTTTCCTCTTGATTCAAACAAATAACAATCCATCATTATCTTTAGAAAAAACACCGATCAACAAATGTGAATAGACCATTTCTCTCCGAACATTGCATAGAATTATTTTAACAAGGGTGTTGCTTGTTGCTTTGAACAATTCGCCTTGAACTACAATGGGGAACCAGTCGGTAATATTGACAAAAATTAAGGAATAAGCATATAATCAGCGCTCCATGATATTTAATATGATTAATCTAAATTACCGTATAAAGGTATGCTTTTTTGTCGTCTTATATGGCTTTTGCTGTATGGTATCGAGCCTGGCAGCCGAGCCAGGAATATCGCAAAAATCGATCACTATTGGTCAATCCTGTGCCTTGACCGGGCCATCGGAGGATTTGGGCACAAGGATGAAAGCTGGCATTATAAGCGCTTTGAATCAGCTGAATGTTAGAGGCGGGATACACGGCCGTCAGATTCGCTTAATCGTGAAAAATGATTTTTATGAACCCGGCCAGGCCCTGGAAAATACCGAAGAGCTTATTTTTAAAAACAAGGTTTTTGCGCTGATCGGGCAAGTTGGCACTCCCACTTCCCGTGTGGTGGTTCCCATTGTCCAAAAAGAAAAGATACCCTTCATCGCTCCGTTCACAGGGGCAGGCTTTTTACGGTATCCTGTAAAAAGCCATGTCATCAACATCCGGGCCGGGTATGAAGAAGAAACATTGGGAATTATCAAGTATCTTGTCTTAGAAAAACAATTTGATCGAATTGCATGCTTTTATCAAGATGACAGCTTCGGATTTGCAGGTCTGCAGGGGGTAAAAAATGCGCTTAAATCATTTGGTCTCAAATTGATCAGTGCCCATAGCTATCAGCGCAATACCGTTGCAGTTATGGGCAGTTTTTTAAGGATCCGGGAATCATCACCGCAGGCAGTCGTTCTTGTGGGGTCCTACCAGCCATGTGCCGAGTTTATAAAACTTGCGAAAGCCAAGGGAATGAATCAGACGGTTTTTGCAACCCTTTCTTTTTCCGGTACCCAATCTTTGATTAAAGCTCTTAGGCATGCCACGGAGAATATCATTATTTCCCAGGTTGTACCCTCCCCATATAACATGGACATGGAAATTGTCAAAAATTACGCACAAGCCATGAAAACATTTCAGCCGGAGCAGGAGCTTTCCTATATATCCTTGGAAGGATATATTGCAGGGCGGTTCTTCATTGACGTTTTAAACGGTATCGGAGAACCCATCACCCGGCAACGGTTTATTGATTATATTGAACAAAAAAAAACAATGAAAATTGATGACATTGTCCTGACTTTTGGACCGGAAGATCACCAGGGACTGGATGTGACATACCTGACCCGCATACTGGACGGGAAAATTGTCCCTCTGGTTAAATAAGCCTTTGGCAGATAAATGAAATTTAAAACCATCATAAATCCAAAATCTCTTTCCGGTACAGGTTTTATCAGTGTTCTGTTCACAATTTTTATCATAGCGCCAACCATTGGCAGTTTTTGGATTTTTTCCGAGATATCCCAAAAAGAAGAAGAACTGGAACAGATGGAATCACAATATATGACATCCTATGAAACTATTATTTTCAATGATGTCAGCAATGTGCTGAATTTTATCGAGTATAAACGAGCCAGTGCGCGTCAACGGGTCGAAGAAATTGTTAATGCCCAGGTACAGCAGGCATACTCCCTGGCTGCTCACATATACAGCATGGACCGACACTCAATATCCGATGCCGCTTTAAAAGAAAAAATAATTGAAACCCTCCGTCCCCTTCGATGGAATAACGGTACTGGATATTTTTTTATTCTCAACCATGAAGGAACCGTTCTGCTGAATGCGGATAATCCGGCAATGGAAGGCAAAGACCATAGAAATTTAAAGGATATTGACGGCAAATTTATCTTTAAAGAGATTCTGGCCCTTGCAAAAAAAAAGGATTCCGGATTTTATACCTATCTGTGGACAAAACCGGGAGCTTCTGGATCGGATCATACAAAAATCACTTATGTTAAAAATTTTAAACCCCTCAACTGGGTGATCTGTGCAGGCTTCTATATATCTGACATGGAAGCCAGTATCAAAAAAGAAATTCTTGCAAGGATTTCACAGCAGGCAGATGATCCAGATCAATATATTTTTGTTCTCAAAGCAAATGGTTTTTGTCTGTTCCATCCCCTGGAAAAATATCATCGGAAAAATATCTTAAATCAACGCTCAAATGACGGTCGATTGATTATTAAAGAATTGATTGATGCCAGCCAAAGTCCGAACGGGGGGTATACCCGGTACCAGTGGGAAAAACCCAGTACCGGTATAGTTGAAAATAAATTGAGTTTTGCCATTTCAGTTAAAGACTGGGGGTGGACCATTGGTAAAGGTATCTATCTTGATGCGGTTCAAAAAACCATTGGACGGGAAAAGAAAAACTTCAAAAAAGAACTTCAACGGAAAATTTTTGTTATCATTGGATTTTCAATCTTCATCATCCTTTTTTCCCTTGCCTTCGGCCTCATTATTACCCATCGTTTACAAAAAGGGATCAATGCCTTTACAGAATTTTTCCAGAAAGCCGCAGATGCTGACATCAAAATGAATGTAAAGCAATTGATGTTTAATGAATTTAAATTACTGGGCACACTGGCAAACCAGATGGTTGAAGACCGGATCCAAAAAGAACGTGAACTTCATAATGCCATGTTGGAAATGATAAACCTGCAAAACCTGTTAAAAAATATCACCGATTCGATGCCTTCTTCCTTGATTGCCATTGATCATGACATGAAGGTTATCCACTGGAACAAAAATATTGAGAAAACCACAGGAATTGATACAAAAGATGCTGAAAATCAAATCCTGGCTGATTTGTTCATGTTGAGTCCAAGGGAAATTTCCTTGATTAATGAAACGCTTAAGACTGGTAAACCTTGTATCCACAGGCGGGTAAACAAAAAAGAAAAGTTTGAAAAATGTTATGAAGATATGATGATCTACCCGCTGGTGACAAACAATATAAACGGTGCCGTCATCCGGATTGATGATAACACGGAAAAGATCCGCATTGAAGAAATGATGATCCAGTCTGAAAAAATGATATCCGTGGGCGGTCTGGCTGCCGGTATGGCCCACGAAATTAACAATCCGCTTTCCGGAATTATAGGCAATATCGGTCTGATCCAAAACCGGCTGTTTAATGATCTGCCGGTTAATGTGAAAACAGCGGAGCAGGTGGGCACGGGTTTTGATAACATCAAGAATTACGCAGAAGAACGCAATTTGCCAAAACTGATCGAAAATATCCGCCAGGCAGGCAGTAGGGCGGCGAATATTGTCAGTGACATGCTTTCTTTTTCACGGATGAGTTCCTCAAATTTCATGCCCTGTGATTTGATAGAGTTGATGGATAAAACCATTGATCTGGCCTCAACTTCCTATGACCTGAAAAAGAGATTTGATTTCAAACGGATTAAGATTCATCGCCACTACGCCAAGGACATACCACAGGTCAGGTGCGAAAGCAGCAAACTGCAACAGGTGTTTTTAAATATTCTTTCCAACGGGGCCCATGCCATGTCTGACAATGATGACAACCATCCGCCGGAATTTAATATCACCCTGGATTCTTATGCCCGCCATGCCCGTATATGCATTGGGGATAATGGTTCGGGTATCCCCGAAGAGGTCAGGAAACGAATTTTTGAGCCCTTCTATACCACCAAAGAAATTGGCATTGGAACCGGTCTTGGACTTTCCGTATCCTACTTCATCATTACGGAACATCATAAAGGGACCCTTGAAGTTGAGTCTGAAATCGGCAAGAGGACTGATTTTATAATCCAAATACCCCTTAATCCTTAAATCAGATGGTGGGGTCACGGTTGGCAAAAATCCAAGAGTTTGTGCGCATCTTTTTTCAGATATTGAATACCATCATTGCTTTGACCCGAGGGGAAATGTTTTTAAGGGGTTACAATTGATCACCTTGGCATCGGAGTCTCCTCTCGTATGCCTCCGTTTTACTCAGATATCTCTATTTGGTCACAATTATAAATTAATTCTGCACTGATAGTTTTTTCCTGTCTGTAATAAGCTTCTGTTAAAAGCAGTGTTCCCATGTTCATGATTTGTCGTCGATTTCCTCTACAATGAGATGACATGATGTTTAACGCATCCTGATCAAAAAGAGTTTCAGTTGCGCCAGCATTGGATAGTCTGAACTTGATAAACTCAAGACTTTCATCGTCATTCAATGGGTTCAAATTAAATCGTCCGGTGAGTCTGGTTTTTACAGAAGCCATGATTTGTAATGAAAGTTTTTTTTCAAGGGTTTCATCTCCCACAAAAATAAAACTTGCGGCCACAGTTTCCTTTTGAGGATTAAACATCAGAGAACAGATATCCATTAATGATTCTTTTTCCATGAGATGCGCATCATCAATAACAAATACCGGAAATACGCTGCGGTGCTCCGATGCATATTCGTAATCTGTTTTTGCAGGCTGATCAATAAAGGCACAGTTCTGCCATTGGTATCCACCCCGAGTACGTCAGCAATGGCTTTGAGCATACCGTTACGCTGTAATCCACCGTAATGAACCAGAGAAGGCTTGTAACAATTTGCATCAAGCTGAGATAAAACATAGTGAATTAATGTTGACTTACCTGCACCTGATATGGCCCAAACAAGGCAAAACTTTTTCCAGAGGAGATCAAAGATATTGCTATCCTGAGGAACCGTTTGTCCTGCTCTCCCAGATAAGGGGTTTTTAGTCGGTAAGTATTTGCACACGGGTGTAATTAAAGTTTATGATCATGATTTCCCATATCTTGCTGATGGGATAGTAATTCCGCACGCCATTTATGATTTAAAATTTAACAAAGCCCATGTAAACATTGGGGTTAGTAAAGATACAAGTGAGTTTGCCTGTGACTCGATTAGGATCTGGTGGGGAATTTATGGCAAGCTTCAATATTCGACTTGTACTTCCTGTAGAGTGTCTTCTTTAGGCCCCTGAAATCCCGTCTAAAATCTCACGCAGTTATCTTGATATGGCGGACGAGTATCCCCGACTGTGGTGAAAATGTGACCATATTATGTGGGTATAAACCATTCATTATAAGGATTTTTATTTAAATCGTAGTTTTATGCTCGTACCCGCTTCCCTAATGGTAAACCCCAGAGGGATAAGAAGCTCAAAAATTGGGCGACCAAAATAAAACATCTCCTGTGCAACCGAAAGGTGCAATTCACCCACCGTCTTGATTCGATAGGCAATGTCTTTATTGCAGATCCGCTCAAGCTTTTTAACCGTTTTTTTGGATGGGTGAGAGATTGCCTTCAGATCAGGCAGGGGAAACAGCAACTCATGGGCAATCAGTCGTTCTCTCATGGGATTGTTTTCTTTCAAGACATCAAGCCTTGAAAGAAAATCTTTACCGGCAAGTTTGAGACTCTCTTTTGTATCCCAGCATTTTAGAACACCGCAGGAAAGAGGGCGAGCGTCGTATCTGGTGCACCCATTGCCGTTTTTATCATAAAACGTGCATGCCCATGAGCCCTTTGTCCCCTTTATCTTTAAAAATTCGGTTTTAACGGGTTCAATGCTATTTGTCACCGGGTTATGGACCAGTTCACCCTTTCTGATGGTGATTAGGTCTTCAATGGATAACAACCCTTTTTTTATTAAAGGCAGATCCTGGCTGTGCAATGCAGGCCCCCCATTTTCGCAGCAGGTACCGCACCGCTTACATTCCTTCTGATGAATCATTAGAACCCCTAGTAAATATAATTTTTATTGTAGCAGACTATACCTACCAACTACGTTACAAAAATATTATTTATATCTCTATTTTCTATGTTTGTATAGAGTTACATCCCTGCCCCAAATCCACTGCCTAATTTTTTATACACCCCTCCAAAGCAAAATCGGGGAGGTTTTTTTAAGGTCGTGGGCCTATTTCGACGGAGCTGAGCTTTCCGAAGCCCAAACACTTGTGAGTGCCAATTTTTAGGCGTAACTATCCTGTGGCGTGAAATATATACATAAATTTGGGGTGCAAATCCTGGTCATAAACTTATCCAGATGGAGCCCAAGCTCCCTGTAACATTGCAATTTTCCTGCGTGCTTTAACAAAAACTTCATATGCCGGGTGCCCATTAGATAAACGCATAATCAGACTGCGTTTACACCGAAATCGTCAGACGGGAGCCTTCCCCCGGCAAAATCTTCTTTCATCACCGCATGAACCTCTTCACTCTTTCCGCATCGATTATGAAGCCAGTGGATTACGTCCTCACCATTCATTTCAGGCACAGTTTCCTCCTGCCAAATTCAGCAAGACAAGCGACAGCACGACTTGGGAATCAGTCCAGCCTTGGGAATTCTCCCTTATCTTTAAATGCTTTTGAATGGATTTGGACAGGCCCATCACCTGGGCTAAGTCGAGATAGAGAGGCAGTCCAGTCAGGGTTGTCATACCGGTTCCTGTTTTTTCCTCTTCTTCGTACTTGAATGGTAACACGCCTTGTGACAAACTTTGTTGCACCCCGTTGATGATAGGTTTTTGGTCGCACAAATACTCTATCGGCTTGATCCATCAAGCGCAACGGGGTTTTTTATTTTTTTGATGGTGGATTGGGGAAAAAACAAAAACATACTGACGTTGCAACAAGATAAGTCGTTTTTGCTTAGGATTTGGGGATTGTGTCAGGTCCTGTAACTATGATGCCATCCACATTGTGGAGGGCTTAGCTGTGGTGCCCCAGATTATGAAGAGACTCTGAAAGCCATGGAAAAATGCCCCACAAACTGCATCCACTTCATCGGGAAACCCCTGGGCGAAAAGAAAGTACTAAAAGAAAAAAATTAAAAGAAAAAATTTGGATGTAATTTTCCCTCTGGTTGTTGCCGGCTTGCTGTTGCCAACCTGCTGTTACGATCTATTGGCCCCTGGGTTTCACCCTTTTTGTGGGCAGGGCTGCCAGGGGATCTTCGGGCCAATAATGTTTGGGATACCGGCCCATCAGATCCTTTTTCACATCATGGTAGGTGTTCTTCCAGAAGTTTTCCAGATCCTTTGTAATCTGAACCGGCCGGCCCGCAGGAGACAGCAGATGGAGGGTAACCATTATCCTTCCCCGGGCAATGGCAGGGCTCTTTGTCAGGCCAAACATCTCCTGGAGCCTAACGGCCAGGACCGGAGAGACAAGAGGTCCCTTATCATCCCGGTATTGCAGGGGGATTCTTGACCCCGAGGAAACGGTCACATGGGTGGGGGCATGATTTTCGATCATCTGCTGGGCTTTCCAGGGCAGAAGACTTAACAGGGCAGATGACAGGTTCACCCGCTTTAACCCGGCTGCCGAATTCACCCGGTCCAGAAAGGGCATAAGCCAGTGGGACA
>JAFLJU010000138.1 GCA_022712835.1 Desulfobacteraceae bacterium | reverse complement strand
TCCAATCCAATATATTTTACAATTTTTCTCATGGCCTGCCTCCCTTTTGTTTATGGCTCTGAATTGTGTTACTACTTTTACAATTTAATCCACGATTACAAAAAAGGCAGGTCATTTTTACGTGTAAACCATAATATCTATTATATCCATTAAATAAAAGGGAACACCTTTTAAAAACCCCGAATAAACAAAGTTTGTTTTTTTAAAGGCGATGGTGGCACTCCCCTGCCATCGCCTTTAAAATCAGTATCATATATAAGTTTTTATTTTGGAACACGTATAAGTGTATGCCTTAAAACGATCACCAAACACTATTATCAACCGAAATCATGACTCTCACTAACATACTGTATATTCAATCAAAAACCCCATCATAATACTGGATTTAAAACTAACTTTAAAAGTCATACAATTTTTTACTTGACATTTTAACAGTCAGACTTTAGAATTTCACATAATCTTTGATGAAAGCGTGATCAGGGCAGTTTTTTGAACCAACAAAAAGGCAAGAAATGGCAAATTTGATCAAAATAGAAGCCCGGAAAACTCAGATCCTCAAAACAGCTGAGCGTATGTTTGGGGAAAAGGGATTCCAGGATACAACCATATCTGAAATTGCCAAAGAAGCTAAAATCTCAGAAGCCTCTATCTATGAGTATTTTTCCACAAAAGAAGGCCTTTTATTTTCCGTCCCTACAAAAAATGCATCCGAACTTTTTAAATTAATGGAATTCCATCTTAAGCTCATCAGGGGGGCGGGAAACAAACTGAGATCCATTGTTTCCATTTTCCTTACAACCAATGAAACAAACCCTGATAATGCATCAATTCTCATGCTTATCCTGAAGCACAATAAAAAGTTTTTGAATACAAAAGGCCATTTGGAAATTAAAAAAGGATTGAAAATCATTGATGATACCATTCAAGAAGGAATTAATGCCGGGGAATTTAAGAATGATATTAATGTTTATCTCACCCGTTCAATTATTATCGGAACCATGGAACACCTTGTCACCAGCTGGCTCATGACAGGAAAACCTGAACATCTTGTTACCTTGGTAGATCCCATGATTGACACGTTTATCCAAGGAATTTCATGCAAAAACAAACAACCGATATGAGACACATTAAAGGAATGCGAAAAATCAAGCAAAGAGGATTAATCAAGCCAATATTATTATTTTTAAACCATATAATAAAAGGTGAAAAAGTATGGATGTCATTGAAAGTAAAATTGATGTAAATTCAGAAGAGTACAAGAAAAATTATAAAGACTTAACCGCTCTTGTTGATGATCTGAGCTGTGAGCTCACCCGATCCTGGGATGAAAGAAGTGAAAAATCCCGGCAGAGGGAAAAAGAGTCGGGCAAGCTTCCGGCAAGGAAAAAACTGGAACTTCTCCTGGATAAAAACACCCCTTTTCTTGAGCTTGCCCCCCTGGCCGCCAAAGGCATGTATGACGGAAAAATTCATAAAGCCGGAATCATCGTTGGCATCGGCATTGTTTGCGGCCGGGAAATTCTGATAAGTTTGAATGATGCCACCATCAAGGGAGGGTCATCCTATCCCCTTTCCGTGAAAAAATCCATCAGAGCCCAAACCATTGCAATGGAAAACCGCCTGCCATTCATCAACTTAATGGATTCAGCCGGAGCTTACCTCCCCTTACAATCGGAAATTTTCCCGGATGCCAATGACGGCGGAAGGGTTTTTTATAATCAGGCCCGAATGTCAAAAATGGGGATTCCTCAAATCGTCGGCGTTATGGGGCTTTGCACAGCGGGTGGCGCTTATGGCGTGGCCATGTGCGATGAAATTGTACATGTGAAGGATCATGGGGCAATATTTCTTGGAGGACCGCCCCTTGTTCTGGCTGCAACCGGAGAAGAGGTCACCGCCGATGAACTGGGAGGGGCTGAACTTCATTGTTCTGAGTCAGGTGTTTCCGATTATTTTGCGGATAGTGATGAAGAGTGCATTGAAATGATCCGGAAAATAGTAAAAAACCTTCCTGAAAATGAGAAATCAAAGCTTTCCATGATGGAAGTTGAAGAACCGGCCTATGATCCAAAGGAGCTGTATGGAATCGTCAGCTCGGATCTTTCAAAGCCCTATGACTGCAGAGAAGTGATCGCCAGAATTGTTGACGGAAGTAAATTTTTAGAATTCAAGGAAATGTACGGCCCCACCCTGGTAACCGGCTGGGCTCACATTCACGGATATCCCGTCGGCATATTGGCCAATAATGGAATACTATTTTCTGACAGTGCTGAAAAAGCAACCCAGTTCATCCAACTTTGTGACAAGAGAAAAATTCCCTTGCTGTTCCTTCAAAATATTAACGGTTTTATCATTGGCCGTGAATATGAAGCCGGCGGAATTACGAAAAACGGTCATAAGATGGTGAACGCAGTTTCAACGGCAACGGTTCCCAAATTTACGGTTATCATTGGGGCTTCCTTTGGTGCGGGAAACTACGCCATGTGCGGCAGAGGGTATTCTCCAAGATTCTTGTGGATGTGGCCAAATGCACAGATTGGTGTAATGGGAGGCGCACAAGCCGCTGATGTACTCATCACCATTACAAACGACCAAAGAAAAAGAGCGGGTCAGGCAGAAATGACCCAGGAGGAAATTGATTTCATAAAACAACCGGTAATTGATGCCGCATTCAAAGAAGGGAACGCATACTATAGTACCGCAAAACTGTGGGATGACGGCATCATTGATCCTGCAAAAACAAGAGATGTTTTAGGGCTTGCCATTTCTGCCGCATTAAATGCCCCCCTAAGAGACGATGAACCCGGATTTGGCATTTTCAGAATGTAATAGGCATGGCCGGAGCATGGTATTTAATCTTGGCCACAATGAAAATTGGAACTCCCATGATTGCATAACCTTCGGTGAGAGTTTCATATAAAACCAGGAAAATAAAATTATGTTTAAAAAAATATTAATAGCGAATCGGGGTGAAATTGCCCTTAGAATAATAAATACCTGTAAAGATATGGGGATTGAAACCGTATCCGTTTATTCCGATGTGGATGAAAAAGCAATCCACGTTCTCTCCTCGGACGAGGCGGTTTACATTGGTGCTCCAGAACCTTCCGAGAGTTATCTTAACATTGACAAAATCATTCAAGCAGCAAAACTAAGCAACGCAGAAGCCATCCACCCCGGTTATGGGTTTCTTGCTGAAAATGCAGATTTTGCAGCCAGATGTGAACAAGAAGATATTGTATTTATAGGTCCTTGTGCAAAAGCCATCAGGGATCTTGGCGATAAGATAACCTCCAGAAAAATAATGGTGGAAAGCCAAGTCCCTGTAACGCCCGGCCTCACAAACACAGAAGCCGATCCGGATGTTATGGCAAAGGAAGCTGAGAAAGTTGGATATCCTGTTCTCATAAAAGCCACCGCTGGCGGCGGTGGAAAAGGGATCAGAATCGTAAACTCACCCGATGAAATGGCGGAAGCCTGTGCTTCTGCATCAAGGGAAGCATTAAATGCCTTTGGCAACGGTGAAATCTATCTTGAAAAATTTTTTACAAATGCAAGACATATTGAATTCCAGATTTTAGCAGATTCCTTTGGAAATACCATCCATGTATTGGAGCGGGAATGCTCAATCCAGAGACGTCATCAAAAAATAATCGAAGAAACACCCGCAAATGTCTTAACACCAAAACTGAGGGAAGAAATGGGAGCGGCAGCTGTGGCAGCAGCAAAAGCTGCTGGTTATGTAAATGCCGGAACCGTTGAATTCCTGCTGGATTCGGAAAATAAATTTTATTTCCTTGAAATCAATACAAGGCTTCAGGTTGAACACCCGATTACGGAGATGGTCACCGGAATTGACCTTGTGAGACAGCAATTGGAAATCGCTGCCGGCAATAAACTGTCACTCACACAAAAAGATATTGTGAGCCGTGGCCATGCCATTGAATGTAGAATCTATGCGGAAGATCCGGCAAATGGATTTTTCCCTTCCCCGGGAAAAATTGAATTTCTAAAAGAACCCAAGGGTCCGGGCATCAGAAATGATTGCGGCGTTTATACGGGGTTTGAAGTACCCGTGGAATACGATCCCATTATTTCAAAACTGGTTGTCCATGCTGAAACCCGTCCCCAGGCCATTGATAAAATGGTGAAGGCCCTAAAAGACTATATTATTTTGGGCGTCAGAACCCCCATTGATTTTCTGATGGATGTTATGAAATCACAGCCATTTTCAAAGGGGGATGTTTATACAAATTTTATTGAAACCCATTTTCCGGACTGGTCAGAAAACTTTGATGAGTCGGATATTGCGGCAATTGCCTATGTTCTGGATGAAATGTGCGGGAAAAAAATAGTTACCGGCACTTCCGGGTACAATGAGCAAACGCCTTTTAGTACTTTAGGGAACTGGAGGCTTTAAGCCCACAAAGGAGGCAAACAAATGGAATACAAGCTTAAAATAAAAGAAGAGACCCTATCGATTGATATCAAGTGCCATGAAGAAAATACAGCCAAAGCGATCATTGAAGACCAAGAATATGATCTGAAATATTCCCGAATATCTGAAAATGAATTGCACCTGATGGTGAATGGAAAAAGCATAAACGCCTACATTTCTCAAACACCTGACGGTAAAACAATCATGCTGAATGGAAAAGTTTACAAAATTCAGGATGAAGACAAAATTACCAAGGGACCCAAAAAAAGAAAGGGCGTCAGCGGGCCTTCAATCGTTACCCCTCCCATGCCGGCTGTGGTGATTGCGGTTACGGTGAAAGAAGGCGACCCGGTTGAAAAGGGCCAGGGGGTTGTGGTGGTTTCTGCTATGAAAATGGAAACAACCCTGTGTGCGCCCTACAAGGGAATTGTCGCCAGGGTAAATGTTGCGGAAAAGGACAAGGTGATGCCCGGACAAATCCTTGTGGACATAGACCCTGTCAATATTGACTCTGAAAATATAAACCCCGAAAATATAGAAGAAACAAAACCTGGTGAATTGGCCAATTGATGCCCGGGAAGATAATGTACCAATGGTAAACCAAGAGGAGATTTCAATGTCAGATCTTTTATATGAAGTAAAAAATCATGTTGCCTATATTACCATCAACAGAGAAGCTAACCGAAACTCAATCAGCAGTGATGCGGTGACCCTTTTCCTTGAAAGCCTTGATGCCGCGGAAGGGGACCAGGATGTAAGAGTGGTGTGTGTCAGTGGGGCCGGGGACAGAGTTTTTTGTTCCGGCGCTGACCTGGGAGGGGGGATCGGCAAAGGATCAGGCAAAGAAAATCAATCATTTAAAAATTACGCCGCCCTTATCACAAAGTTAGCCAAATTTCCCAAACCCACGGTCGCTAGAATCAATGGTCATTGCATGGCAGGAGGAACAGGTTTCATGCTTGCCTGCGATATTGTCATTGCCAAAGAAGACGCAAAATTCGGCACACCCGAGGTAAATGTGGGCCTTTTTCCCATGATGATCGGCGCCCTGATTTTCAGAAATGTTTTAAGAAAAAAAGCCATGGAGATGATTCTCCTGGGAGAAAAACTCACGGCACAACAAGCCCTTGAAATGGGGATGATTACAAGGGCAGTTCCCAAAGATCAGTTTGACGCCCAAGTTGAAAAGGTGTTGAAAACGATTGCTTCCAAAAGCCCCATTGGACTGAAAATCGGGAAAGAAGCCTTCCGGGATATAGAAACCATGGACCTTGAAGACGCTATTAATTTTCTATCTGAAAAATTGATTCTAGTTGCCGGCACCCAAGATGCGGTGGAAGGCATCACCGCCTTTCTTGAAAAACGTACACCGGACTTTAAAGGAAAATAAAAAATCATCGATTCTAAAGCATCGATTCTAAAGCATCGCTTAGAAAGCATGGCTTATAAAACATAAAAATCAGGAGAAGGAAGATGGCGCAGATATTGAAAGTGGCAAATTGCAGCGGTTATTTAGGGGATAAACTGTCCGCTGCCAAGGAACTGGTTGAAGGCGGAGAAATCCATGTCCTCACAGGTGATTACCTTGCTGAACTGACCATGGCATTACTTTTCCGAATGAAAATGAAATCACCTGATAAAGGGTATGCATCCACCTTTTTAAAACAGATGAACGATGTCATGGGGCCCTGCCTGGATAAGGGCATAAAAATTGTCGCCAACGCCGGAGGCCTTAATCCCAAAGGACTTGCAGCGGAACTTGAAAAGGTTGCCAAGGAGCTTGGGATCCATCCAAAGATTGCCTATATCGAAGGGGACGATCTGCTTCCCAGAATCGCCGAGCTCCAGGAACAAGGGGAACAATTTTACCACCTGGACAAGGGAACCAGTTTGAAGTCCGCAGGCACCATGCCCATAACAGCCAATGCCTATTTTGGTGGATGGGGGATTACCAAGGCCCTTAACGAAGGCGCTGACATCGTCATCGGCGGCAGATTAGCCGATGCAGCCCTTGTTTCCGGACCCTGTGCATGGAAATTTAAATGGAAGGAAAATGACTGGGATAAACTGGCAGGGGCATATGCTGCCGGACATATTATCGAATGCGGCACCCAGGCCACCGGCGGTAATTACTCGTTTATTGACGAAGTTCCTGATTATAAAAACATGGGGTATCCCATTGCGGAAATGCATGAAGACGGTTCATTTGTTATTACAAAACATGAAGGAACAGGCGGGATTGTATCCGTTGGAACCGTTACGGCCCAGCTTTTATATGAAATCAAGCAGCCAGCCTATTTAACCCCTGATGTTAAAGCAAGATTTGATACCATCAAAATAAAACAGGAAGCAAAGGACAGGGTACTGATTGAAGGCGTTAAAGGCGAGCCGCCCACAGATTCGGCAAAGGTGTGTATCAACAACCTGTTTGGACACCGTAACACCTTAACCGCTCTTATTACCGGGCTTGATATTGAGAAAAAGGCAAAAATTGTTGAAAATACCCTGTTTGATAATTTAGGGGGCAAGGAACAATTTGCTCATACAGATGTCCAGCTTATCCGAATAGACAAAGACAATCCCTGCCACAATGATCAGGCCAGCGCCCATTTAAAGATATCGGTCATGGACCCTGACCCACAAAAAGTGGGGAAGAATTTTTCAAGTAAATTCATAGAAATGGCACTTTCCAGTATTCCGGGCTATACATTAACCGCTCCTCCGACAAACGGTTCCCCTGCCCTTCAGCACTGGCCGACCCTGGTAAGTAATGAGTTTTTGGAACAAAAAGTATATCTGGGCGACAATGAATTTTGCGTAAAACCAACCGGTGCCTACCCGGATGTGACCAATATTGAGCCTCTGGGCGTAGAAACCATTGAATTTTCACAGGATAAAACAAAAGAGATTTATTTGGGAGAATTGTTTGCCACCCGTTCAGGAGACAAGGGCGGAAACGCAAACTTAGGTGTCTGGGGTAAAACACTAGAGACCTATTCCTTTTTAAAGAATTTTCTCACCATTGAAAAACTCAAAGAACTCCTTCCCGACATGGAACCCTTTGAAATTGAACGGTATGATCTCCCCAATCTCCTAGCACTAAATTTTTATATAAAGGGAGTTCTGGGAGAAGGCGTAGCAGCGTCTGTCAGGAACGATCCCCAGGCAAAAACCCTAGGTGAATATTTAAGAGCCAAAAAGATTGAAGTTCCGGAAAGTATCGCCCCTTAATTGTTTTTAAGTTCCGGGAAAATAAAAAAGGCAAATATCATAAAAAAGAGAGGTATCCATAATGAGTTCTGATTTAATTTTTACAAAAGATCATGAAATGGTTCGTAAATCCATACGGGAGTTTGTTAACAAAGAGATTAATCCCAATGTTGATGAATGGGAAGAAAAAGGATTAGCCCCCCTTAAAGATCTGTTTAAAAAAATGGGGGATTTGGGTTTTTTAGGGATTCGCTACGATGAAAAATATGGGGGAGAAGGCCTTGATTATTGGTATGAACTGGTTTTTCTTGAAGAAATCGCCCGGATACACTGCGGGGGGATTCCCATGGCCATTGCGGTCCAGGCCTGTATGGCAACCCCTGCCATTGAACAATTCGGATCTGATTATCTCAAGGAAACATATCTTAAAGGTGCCTTAAAAGGGGATCTGGTTTCGGCAATCGCCATAACAGAGCCCGATGCAGGTTCTGATGTTGCCGCATTGAAATCCTTTGCCAAAAAGCAAGGTGACCACTATATATTAAATGGTTCTAAAACCTATATCACCAACGGAACCCAGGCTGATTTTTTAACCCTTCTTGCAAGAACAAGTGATGAGCCGGGATATCATAGTTTCTCCCTTTTTGTCGTTCCCACGGATATAAAAGGATTTGCGATCAGTAAAAAACTGGACAAGATGGGTATGAGAAGCTCTGATACAGCGGAATTATATTTTGATAACATGAAAATCCCTGCCAAAAATCTCATCGGAGTTGAAGGAGAAGGGTTTATTCATCAAATGATGCAATTCCAGCATGAAAGATTTGCCGTTCTGCCCCTAACCTATATCGGTGTTGAAGAGATGATCAAGGAGACGGTTGAATACATAAAAGGAAGAATCGTTTTCGGAAAACCTCTTATTGCAAAGCAGGTATTGCGCCATAGAATTGCCCAATGGCTGGCGGAAAATGAAGCCATCAAACAATTAAGCTATCATATTTGCCGCATGAAAATGAAAGGGCAAGACGCCACAAAAGAGATTTCCATGGGAAAACTTCTGGCCGGTAACCTGGTGAATAAAGTATCGGATGGCTGCCTTCAAATGCATGGCGGCATGGGGTTTATGAATGAGATGAGAATCTCAAGATCCTTCAGAGATTCAAGACTGACATCCATCGGCGGCGGGGCAAGTGAAGTAATGTGCGAAATAATCGCCAAAACCTCCGGTATTTAAACCAATAAGGATTAAAAAAATGGGCAACGACATATACTTTACAAAAGATCACAACCAGGTTCGCATGGCCGTCAGAGACTTTGTTAAAAAGGAAATAAACCCTTTCGTTGATGAATGGGAAGAAAAAGGGATGATTCCCCTCCATGAACTTTTTAAAAAAATGGGGGACCTAGGTTTTTTAGGCATAAGATACGATGAAAAATATGGGGGAATGGGACTTGATTACTGGTATGAGTTAGTCTTCCTTGAAGAGATAGCACATATTAACTGCGGCGGCATCCCCATGGCAATCGCGGTTCAAACAAACATGGCAACACCGGCCATAGCTGAGTTTGGGTCTGATTATCTTAAGGAGACCTATCTTGTCCCTGCAATTAAAGGGGATATGGTGGCTGCAATTGCAGTGACAGAGCCAGATGCAGGGTCCGATGTTGCCGCAATAAAGTCTTTTGCGAAAAAAGAAGGCGACCACTACATATTAAACGGTTCCAAAACCTTTATCACCAACGGGATACAGGCTGATTTTTTAACCCTTCTGGCAAGAACAAGTGATGAACCCGGATACCACAGTTTCTCTTTATTTGTCGTTCCCACTGATCTTGAAGGATTTGCTGTCAGTAAAAAGCTGGACAAGCTAGGGATGAGAAGCTCTGATACGGCGGAACTATTTTTTGATAATGTCAAAATTCCTGCCGAAAACCTCATCGGAGTTGAAGGAGAAGGCTTTATCCAGCAGATGCAACAATTTCAGCATGAAAGATTCAGCGCGATTCCAACAGGGTATATCGGTGCGGTTGATACCATAAATGAGACCATTGAATATTTAAAGGGAAGAATCGTTTTCGGAAAACCGCTCATTGCAAAACAGGTATTAAGGCATCGAATTGCAGAATGGCTTGCAGAAGCTGAAGCCTTAAAGCAGTTGACCTATCATATCGTCCAAATGAAGATGGAAGGTCAGGATGTGACAAAAGAAATTTCCATGGGGAAACTTCTATCCGGCCAGCTTCTGGTTAAAGTTGCCGATGGATGCCTGCAAATGTATGGGGGGATGGGATTTATGAATGAAATGAAAATCTCAAGATTTTTCAGGGATACCAAACTCATTGCCATTGGCGGCGGTGCAAATGAAGTGATGTGTGAAATTATATCCAAAACATCAGGGTTATAATGGGGAGATGAACCAGAATGTTTATAGCTGAAAAATGTGATCTATGTGGAGATTGTTTTGTTAAATGTCAGTGGATAGATGTTGATCGAAACCAGTCGATTTTATGGATCAAAGAACTTATCGCGGAAAAGAACTCGGAAGTTTTAAACAAATGTCTGACCTGTTATGCCTGTAATGAATATTGTACCCGTGGGGCAAACCCCTTTGATCAAATCACAATTCTTCAGGAAAAATATCATACACTGTTTCCAGAAGAAACTAGTGCGATGATGGAACAAAAATATGTTTTTTCCGGGGAAATAAAAAACCCGCCATCGGCGGATCGGATCATGTCGGTTTGCGTTTTTGGAAAGTCGGATGCTCATTTGATCCAGGGAGAATTGTATAATCTACCCCAGGTTTCAGGAAAACCTTATTTTTGCTGGATCATGTTCAGCCACATGGGAGCTGAGAGCGTGCAGAAGAAACACGCTCAAAAATTTGTGGATAGACTTGCCGAAACAGGGGCAAAGGAAATTGTCTGTTTCCATGATGACTGCTATTCAATGCTGGCAAAAATAGCCCCTGATTACGGGATTCATGTTCCTTTCAGGCCGATCCATCTTTCCGAGTATCTTGTGGAATGTCTGAAAGCAAACAAAGACAAAATCAAACCCTTAAATATTGATATCGCCTACAACAGGCCCTGTGCCTCCAGATTCACACCCGAAAAGGAGCACTTTGTTGATGAAATTTTTGAATTAACAGGCGTTAATCGTGTAAAAAGAGTATATGATCGTGAAAATGCCCTATGCTGTGCTGGCTCTAAACTGCTGTTGGGAAAAGGAGATCCTAAACCTGACCAGGAAAAGAATTTTAAGGATGCCAAAGATGCGGGAGCCAAGGCCATGGTTTGCCTGTGTCCTGTTTGCATGCATTCATTTTCAGTTACCGCCGGTGAAATGGAAATGCCGTTGATTTTTCTGGGCGACATCGCAAGGATGGCCCTGGGAGAATTGGAGTGTTCTTTCTAGCGACCTTTTGAATCGGCAATCTTCAGTTCAATTTATATAATTTCCAATCCTAAGTGGGGCAGGGACAAAAGATCAAAAAAGTCCCTGCCCCCCGGATCAATTTTCGGACACTTAGAGATCAACTTTGATCCGTTTTTTTCGGGGAGACGGACAGATCTGCCTGGATATAGGGTATAAGCATACCGCGAATCACCAGGGCAACCCGTTTCATATGAATGCGGATTTCATCATCATTTCTTCCGGGGTATTTTCTAAAGGAGATTAAAATACCGCTCAGGCAGGAAAAAAAAGCATGGGAAAGCATCCGTACATCTCCTGCGTAGTTCATTTTTTGAAAAATGGTATCAAAAATATTCAATATCCTGCGAGCAGCGTTGTTGAGTCGTTTCGAGGCTTCCGGACTGATATTGCCGAAAAGGAAAAAATTAGTGATCATTCGCCAGTGATTCTCATGATCAATATAAAAATCAAGGTAACGATTCATCAGTCGCTCAATATCAATTTCGATCTCTTCGGAAACCATGGTTTCCATTTCATCCAGGAGTTGATTGGTTTCCCTGGACATTGCCTCAACTAAAAGGGTCTCCTGATTTTCGAAATAAGTATAAATGGATGAGGGTGCCATTCCTGCCTCACGGGCAATTTCCCTCATACTTGCACGGTCATAGGATTTGGTTCCAAAAATTTTCTGGGCAGCATCAATGATGAGATTCCTGCGAATCTCTTTTTCTTCCTGTTTCAGTTTATTAAGAATTCCTGCTTTCGACATATACTTCTTATCCCTTTTCTGGCCTGTGCATTTACAGGTATCTTTTTAATCAAGCAACTCCAAAAATATAACATTACAGGTATTTGAAATCAAGGGATAGCTTAGCCCTCGCCCATTGCAGGGCATGGGAATATTTAACTTGACACATCGAACACTGTTCGCTACATAGAACAAGCGGCTCTTTATTTCAAACGCAAACAATAGAGGAGCACCATGAAAAAAATTTCAGAACAGCAGTATGACCCATCCTGGGGGGCCCGGCCAACACCAAATGTCACACCCATGACCACCTACGGGATGTTCCATCAAAGCGTAACTCTTTATCCCACAAAAACCGCTCTTGTTTTTATGGACAAGAAAATATCCTACCGCGATCTTGATGCAATGGTTGAACGTTTTGCCGCAGGACTTTCGGGCCTGGGGGTGAAAAAAGGAGACAGAATAGGAGCATTACTGCCCAACTGCCCCCAGCATGTCATTGCATTTCTTGCTGCCAATCGGCTTGGCGCCATTCATGTCCCGGCCAATGTCATGTATGAGGGGGAAGAACTCAGACATATTTTCACGGATTCCGGCATGAAAATGATTATTACCCTGGATCTTTTCTATGAAAATGCCCTGGCAGTGATGGAAGGCACTGATATTGAAAAAATCATTGTAACGGGAATTGACGATTTCCTTGCTTTCCCAAAATCTGTGTTATATCGCTTAAAAACCGGTTTTGACGGCACAAAGGTGACGGTGAACTATGACGACAAGAGCACCTTTAAATTCAAGGAGTTGCTAGCGTCCAAGGACCGCCTGCCGGTCATTGATTTTGATTTTGACGAAACCATGCTGATCTTGTACACAGCCGGTACCACCGGCAAGAGCAAGGGGGTCATGCTCACCCACCGCAATTTTGTCTATAATGCCGCCAACCAGGCAGAAAACTTCGCCATGAAAAACAATGATGTCAACCTGGTTCTATTTCCCATGTTTCATATATCCGGCTACCTTCTGGCAACCATCTGCATGTTCTATGGCGGCGGCACCACTATACTGGAACCGCGTTTCGATGCCGCCCGGTACATAAAAATTTTGCACAAATACAAGGTCAGCGTATTCTTTGCACCCCCCACTGTTTATGTTGCTTTTTTCAACCTGCCTGATTTTGACAAATACAACCTTACAAACCTCAAAATCGGTGGGGCTTCAGGTGCGCCCGTACCACCAGCCATCCAGGCAAAATGGCAGAAAAAGACAGGGCTGGAGCTGCTCAATGGCTATGGTTTGACCGAAACCACTGCCGGAGCCATCGTCTCGCTGCCCAACAAATTCAATCATGATGCCATTGGGGTTCCCATGGGAGGAGCGGTAAAAATTGTGGACGACCAGGGCGTGACCCTTCCCCTTGGCGAGCGTGGCGAAATTCTTTTCAAGGGTCCCCAGGTGGCAAAGGGATATTGGAACCAGCCTGAAAAAACTGCCAAGACCTTTGCGGACGGATGGCTGCGCACCGGAGACATCGGCACCATGGACGCAGAAGGGTTCATCTTTTTTGTGGACCGGCAAAAGGATCTGATCATTGCATCTGCTTATAATATTGCACCGGCCGAAGTAGAGGCCATTCTCATGAAACATGAATCCATTCAAGAAGTTGCCGTAATCGGTGTTCCGGATGAATACCGCGGGGAAAATGTCAAAGCCTTTGTGGTGCTGGAAAAGACTGCCAGGGGCAAGATCACGGAACAAGAAATTATTGAGTATGGCAAAGCCAATATGGCCGCTTACAAATATCCGAGACTGGTTGAATTTATCGATATTCTGCCCAAGTCACCCATCCAGAAAGTATTGCGCAAAGAGCTTCGGGATATGGAAGCCCAGCGTTTGACAGACAAATAATCATTGGGACAATACACGATAAAGACCCGGTTAATAAAAGACAAAACACGAACCAGAGGAATTCTAAAACAATGGCTTTTGAAGAAACACTCAATCTCCTAGCGGAGAAAAAAAAGGCGGCCCTCCAAATGGGCGGACCAGCCAAAATAGAAAAACACCATGCCAGCGGTAAATATACGGCCAGGGAAAGGATTGCCATGCTCCTGGATCATGGTTCTTTTCTGGAATTCGGCCTTTTGGCCTGCTCCGATATGCCGGGCATGGAAGAAAGAACCCCGGCTGACAGCCTGATCTGCGGTTATGGTCTTGTGGACGGCCGCAGGGTGGGTGTGATTGCAAATGATTTTACGGTCCTGGCCTCTACCAATGCCCGGATAAATTTAAAAAAAATGCTTCAATTCAAAACCCAGATCAAGAAAAACCGGGTTCCGTTGATCTGGCTGGGTGAGGCCGGAGGCGCACGGATGCCGGACTGCCAGGGTTCGAAAAACATCTGCACCCTGGGAGGCGGCGGTACCAACACCCTTTTTGCCGAATACACCCATTTTCGACAAATGCCCTTTGTCATGGCGGCCATGGGAGAATGCTATGGAGTGCCGGATTTTGAGGCCATGCTGGCAGATTGCGTGATCCAGGTAAAAGGCAGCGTGCTTTCCGTATCAGGCCCCAGGGCCCTGAACCGGGCCATAGGCCAAAACTTTACCGGTGAGGAAATGGGCGGATGGGAAATCCATGACCGTATCACCGGCATTGCCGATAAAGTGGCCGAACAAGAGGAGGAATGCTTTGATATGATCAAAGCGTTTTTAAGCTATATGCCGACCCACAACGGTGAACGCCCCCCCCGAAAACCTGTTCCTGAAGGTTCGGGCAGCAATATGGATAAAATTATGGACCTGTTACCGGAAAAAAGAACCCGGGCCTATGACATGCATAATATCATCAATTGTATGGTGGACAAGGGGCAGGTCTTTGAGATCAAACCCAATTTCGGCAAGATGCTCATCACCTGTCTGGCAAGAATCAATGGGGAAGTGGTCGGTTTTATTGCCAACAATCCCCTTCACAATGTGGGAGCCATGGATACCGACGGCCTTGAAAAACATACCAGTTTCCTGTGTTTGTGCGATTCATTTAATATCCCCATCGTTTTTCTCCATGACACCCCCGGCCACATGGTGGGAAAAGAAGCGGAAGAAAAACGTGTGGGCGCCAAGGTGGTCAACAACCTCCAGGCCCTGTGCCAGGTTACGGTCCCCAAAATAGTCATTGTCATCCGGAAATCCTATGGCCAGGCAGCCGTAAACATGTGCGGACCCGGGGTGGGACCGGACTATTTTGTGTCCTGGCCTACAGGAGAACTGGGTTTCATGGATCCGACCATTGCCGCAGATGTGGTGTTCGGAAACCTTCCCGAAGAAGAACGAAAAAAAATGCTCGACCTCATGGTCTCTGATTCATCTGCCTATCCCGCTGCCCAGGATTATTTCCTTCAAGATATCATAGACCCCCGGCAAACCCGAAAATACCTGACAGATATTTTGACCATTGTCCGGGATTCTGACGGCCATGGGGTTGGTGACCACTGCCTGGCCAATTGGCCGACCAAATTCTGACCAGGGTCATGGTCATAGTTTTATTTATCAACATTAGATTGAACCTCACAATCAGGAATAAAGGGAGATTTATAAAATGTGGAAAAAAGAAGTGGAGGAGATCGAAAAAAGAAAAAAACTGGCCTATGAGCTTGGCGGAAAAGAAAACATAATACGTCAGCACAACTCGGGAAAAATGACTGTCAGGGAAAGAATAGACCTGCTGCTTGATCCGGGCTCATTCAAGGAAACCGGGGTAATGGCAGGTGCTGCAACCTATATTAACAATAACCAGGACCTTGAGACACTAACGCCCTGCCCCGTTGTCATTGGCAAAGGAAAAATCAATGGAAGACGGGTCATTGTCCAGGGGGATGATTTTACCATCCGGGGGGCTTCGGTTGGAAGGCTGTTCAAGGCAAAGCTTGCCTATAACGGCAAAATGGCCCACGAAATGAGATTACCCCTTGTAAGACTTTTAGATGGTGCCGGTGGTACCATTCGTGAAGTTGCAGATATCGGATACCTGGAACTGCCCATTGTCAACGATGTGGCCACCGCAATGCTGGCGGATCTGATGTCTGAAGTACCAATGGTTTCCGTGGCCCTGGGACCTGTTTCCGGCATTGGCACCCTGCTGGCCGTTGAATCCCATTTATCCATAATGGTCAAGGAAAAAAGCCAGGTGTTTGTGGGTGGCCCCCCCCTTGTCCAATGGGCCCAGGGCCAGAAAGTAACAAAGGAAGAGCTGGGGGGATACAGAATCCACACCCGGATGAGCAATGTCATTGATAATGAAGCGGAGAGCGAAGAAGATGCCATTGACCAGGCAAAAAAATTTTTAGATTATCTGCCCTCCAATGTATGGGAAATGCCCCAACAAAAGTATGCTGACCCGGATGACCCAGATGACCCAGAACGCAGGGAAGAGGAACTCTTGTCAATTATTCCCAAAATCGGGAAAAAAACCTATGACATGAGAAGACTGATGGAATGTGTTTTTGACAAAAACTCCCTGTTTGAGATAGGAAAGTTTCAGGGACAATCTCAGATCACAAGCCTTGCCAGATTAAATGGGTATCCCGTGGGCGTACTGGCAAATGATACCCGATTTAAAGCAGGGGCGTTTGCCTGGGATGTTGCTGAAAAATTCCAGCGGTTCATAGATATGTGTGACACCTTTCACCTGCCCATTGTAAACCTTGTTGATCAACCCGGTTTTTTTATCGGGGTTGAATCTGAAACCTGTGGCACCATCAGAAAGGGAGTAAGGGCAAGCTTTGCCGTGACCCAGGCAAGTGTGCCCTGGGCTTCCATCTATGTGAGAAAATGTTTTGGTGTGGCAGGTGGCGCACAATCTGATCCTGGAAAGTTAAATTGGCGATATGCATGGCCGTCGGCGTACTGGGGGAATATCCCCATAGAAGGCGGGGTATATGCGGCGCACCGGGCTGAGATTGAATCTGCCGAAGATCCCATGGCACTCCATGATGAGCTCCAGGAATATTATAGGGGGTTTGCCCAGCCATTCAGGGCAGCAGAGCATTTTGGAATTGAGGATATCATTGACCCCAGAGAGACAAGACCCCTGCTGTGCGACTGGGTCGAGACGGTTTTTGATAATGAACGCACAAATCTTGGAATCAAAAAAAGAGGAATGAGGTGTTAACCGATAAATAACCATCACCAAGGGAGGTAAAAGATGAACAGACCATTTCCAAATGTGATAGAAACCCATGCAAAAAACCAACCCGACCAGATCGCCTATGTTTTTTTTGATCAACCGGTGACCTATACTGAATTTAACCATGAGATAGACCGTGTGGCTACAGCTCTTCTGGACATGGGCATGAAACCGGGTGACAGGATCGCTACTCTCCTACCCCAGTCCCCGGCTTTTTCCACGATGTTCATGGCTGCCGGTAAAATCGGCCTGGTGGTTGTTCCCCTGGATCCAAGATTTAAGGCCGGTGAAATGGTAGCCCTGTGCCAACGGACCTCCCCCAGGGCCTTGGTAACCCTGGCTTTTCCCGAACAGGTCAAGGCCGAGGTGGAACAATTGGTGGATCTGTATTCCTTTGAGGCTGTTTTTTCTTACTTCGGGAACCTGGACTACCCAAAAGCCAAACCTTACGAAACCCTGCTGGAAGGCCAGGCAAAACCTATCCCCCAGGAAGTTCAACCCAAAGGAGATGATCCCTATATCATCATATTTACCAGCGGGACCACGGGCCGGCCCAAGGGAGCTGTGATCAGTCACAAAAACACCTGGGCCATGGCCAGGGCAACGGCCGAAACCTGGAATGT
>JAFLJU010000594.1 GCA_022712835.1 Desulfobacteraceae bacterium | reverse complement strand
CCGGCGATGGTGAGTGTTACCTCGTATTGTTCATCCAGCAACAATTTAAAGGCCTCGATGGTTTCAAATACGCCTTTTTCTTTTTCGAGACGGGAAAGATATAGAAGGCGAATGGGATTTGGTGGTGTCACCCAGGCCATTTTTTTTTGGATTGAAAAGTCTTTAAGAAGTGATTCATCAACCGTTGTTGTCATCTGGTAGATCGGGTTTTGAACCCCCCACTCACATAATTTTTTTTTAAATTCTGTGGACAGAACAATAAACGAGTCTGCTTTTTGATAGGTAAAATTAAAAAATAGTTTTAATGGCCCTTTGATTCGCTCTTGAAAATTATGTTGCCAGCCATGGAAAAACACAATGGCGGGAATTTTTAGTTGCTTTGCCCAAAAAATAAATAGTCCATCCCGTATAAAGCTATGAAAGTTTAGAGACGGATTAATATGAACAATATCCGGCTTTAGGGATAATAGTTTTTTTATGAACCTTATTTGATCCAGAATCGGATGTGAATAGGAGTTCTTTCCATGGGAACTGCCTATTTCCAATATTTTTATTTCAAGGTTTTTAATCTGCTTGAGATGAGGCAGTATTGAATTATAATAGCTTGCAACTCCGCCTGGATCGCTTAACAAGGGAAGTGTTATAAGAATTTTTATTTTAGTGGATGGCGGCATTTGATTTCATAATGGTTTCAATCTGTCTTTCAAGATCAGCAACTATTATTCTCCATGTATAGGGCATGGCATTTGATCTTATTTTAGTGGAATGATAGTGAACTTTATTTTCATAGAACAGTACAAGTCCCTGGTAAAAATCTTTGGCAGTGTCCTCTATTAAAATACCATTTTCAGCAGTGATAATTGCCTTGTTTTCAGACGTGTTCGTTGCAATCACCGGCATTCCTGATAGTAAATATTCAAATGTTTTTGTGGGTGGTTGGGTGTCGAAATATTCTGTTTGTGGAATATAGGAAACACCAAGGTTGTGATTATCAAAATAAGGCTGAATTTTATCATGGGCGATTGGACCCAGTATATCAACTGCCTGGCGGACCTTCTCTTTGTTTACAAGCTCTTTTAGGTCGTTTTCGATGTTGTGATAGCCGCCACCGATAATTGAATAGGTAATTTTGATTTTATTTTTATACTGATGAAAAAATTTTGAAAATCCTCTGATAGTATGATCGATATTCCTGTTTTCCAGAGTACCCACGTATAAAAGCTTTATACTTGTAAACGTTTTTTGGGTCTTTGAAAGGATCTCTGCGCCCAGAGGAAGGATATATATAGGTTTTGACAGATTAAGCTTTTGGGCAAGGCTCTTTGAAATAACAGAGACATGTTTGAAAAATTTTATTTCTGATTTCATGGTCAAATTATATATGGACCGGGTAGATCTTTTTCTTTTTACGGATGAAGTCCTGATATCCAACAGAAAAGAGTGCTTATGAAATAATATTTTTAGGATAGAACACCCTCTGAAATATTTAATAATATGAAAATGATACTTTTTTTTAAGTTCTTTGATTACCCGGAACAGGAACCTGAGGTTTCTCTGGGCAATATTGCCTCTTCTTGAAACATAGATTACCTTGATTCCGTCCATTTTAATCCTTTTTAAATCATAATCCCAGCATATATAGTTTATATTAAAAGAGGTTTGAAGGTGTTTGCAATAATAATATGTATCAATATGATACCCGAATTGATTCTGTGCAACAATAAGAAGACGGTTTTTTCCCATGAATTTTTTATCCTTCAAAATTGAGCCATGCGTATTCTTTTTAATATAATATTCAATTTATTGGAAGGGGTAGTCCTTGAAATTCGTATGCCCCTATATCCGGGCGTAAATTTTTATGGGCTAAACCGATTAAATGGTCAGAATTCAAAGTTATCTGTTTATCCAAGGTGATGGTATTGGCATTATAATCAATGTCAATTACCTTAAATATGCCAGTGATTCCTTTAACAGTGATGTGTTGCGGATGGTTTGGATTCTTATAGAAAAATAACGCATTCTTTACTTGTAATTTGTGCTTTGTAATTTGCGAAGTAGAATGGGTCAAAAAGCAGCCAGCATCTATTGCCGGGGAATTATTTTTTAATTGATACTCATCTATCATTGGATTGACAAACCCAGGGTTCGTGCCAAGGCTATGGGTATCAATTTTAAACTTTGTTTGATACTTTTTAAAAGGATAATTCCTATTATGGTAAAAAGTCACCTCCCCGTCAGGCATATAATACAAATTATAATCAAAGTAGAAACTTTTATAATTGGGTGGTCTTGATGCCTCTAAAAACCTGATCCGGCTCATTTTTGGCTGCTTTGAGTATACAATATTATTGATAAAAACGATGTTCTCGATTTTAGCGGATATATCAACGGGGGCTCTTCCTTTGTCCCAGATGAAATTGTTATTAAACACGGCGACATTTTTTGTCTGGACTTTTAAAAGATGATATCCGTTACCCTTGATAACACTTTTTAACAGCCTGATGTTACCTTTTCCTGCCAGGTTAATGGCAGCAGATTGGTTTTGTGTTGGTTCATCCGTGCTGATATGCCCCTGGATTGTTATATGTTTAGCGGAATGGCCAACAAGGATTCCTCCTTGTCCATTGTTTATCGATTTATTATTTAATAATAGTATATTTTCGCCAGTGGTTATATCAAATCCCTGTTCCCCGCACATTTCAGAAAGATTGTTTTTTATGAGGAAATTTGAGCCTGCTGTATTCCCTTTCCCATCTTGATGGATGGTGATTCCGTCATTATCTGAGATGTTTTTAACATGACATCCTCTTATAACAACGTCACTTAATTTGTTTTCGGGAGATCCCCCCAGATGAATACCGTTATTGTTTGCTTTTTCAATGTAACAATCTGAAATTTCTAATTTTGTTCCCCCTTCAAAAACAGCGATTCCATTGGTTCCCGAGTTCAATACTTTTAGTTTGTTTAATTTAATATTTTTAAGACCGCCACGTACGGATATGTTAATTCCTGTTCTGTTTGAATTTTCGACTCTTATATTATTAATAGTTACATAGGAATGATAGACTCGTATGGCATTTGGGTAGTTGTTTTGTACATCTATGACAGGCAGAGTGCCAGTGCCATAGGCATCGATAATAATGGGTTTACCTTCTGTCCCCCCCTTTGGGGAAAATAGTGTCTTTTGCCATTTTTCTCCTCTTTTCAATAGGATACTGTCTCCAGGGGAAAATGTTTTTTTTTTCAAGATGGAAAAATTTTTCCAGGCCCTATCCATGCTTGTTCCTGTCTCCCTATTATTCCCGCCTGTTTGATCAATATAGTATGTTTGGGCCACCTTCTCTTTTGAGTTTATATTGGTATGACGCTGATTATTCTCGATTTTTTTAATTTTATCGGGCTTTATCGTTCGGGGGGTGCTTCGGGGTTCATGTTGAACATAGATGGCTGTAATTAAGAAACAGATCACTACCACTAAAAAACCAATAATATAATTGTATTTTGATGTCATTTGTTCTCTTTTTATCTATAGCACCCGGAAGATTCGTCTATCCCAGTCGTATTCTATGCTTATCCACGTTTCCATGTTGTAAAAATAAATTGTAGGTATCCTGGTCATAATAAATGAGATCAGGAAAGTTCTTCCCATCTGAGTTTAGCTCAAAAAGGATGGATCCCTGGTCTGTTAGATGTGTTTTTAAATCTTCAATAAAAAATTGCCATTTTGCAATGCCCCACACGGTTTCGGTTTTGTGGTTGTTGAAACAGACTTGAAATCCGGTAATGAGATCAAAATCACCTGTTAGTTGGATTGGTGTGAACGGTTGGATTTTTTGTTGAATAATTTTTTTCTCGCAGTGAATGATTTTGGGTATGTTTTGATAAACAATCCTATCTTCCGGTTTCATCTGTTCTGTTGGTAGCTCCATTCCTGTGGCATCATGGCCGAAGTGGCGGCAAACAGACAGGAACCAGCCAGGGCCGCAACCCATATCAAGGATTTTTTTGTTTTTTTGAATGTGTAGCTCACATGAAGCGGCCCTTAAAATGTTTTTCTTAAGCCACTCTTTATGGTTATAATATTTGGGGGCGGC
>JAFLJU010000432.1 GCA_022712835.1 Desulfobacteraceae bacterium | reverse complement strand
CATAAAAAAATTATCACGTGATGAGCTGCCTTTGCTGGCACAAGAAATCCGAAACAGAATCATTGAGGTGGTTTCCAAAAACGGCGGTCATCTTGCTTCAAGTCTGGGAGCCGTTGAACTCACCCTGGCCATTCATTACGTATTTGATCTTCCCAAGGACACGCTGATTTGGGATGTGGGACACCAGGCGTATGCCCATAAACTTCTCACCGGAAGAAACCAGGCCTTTGATACCCTGCGTCAGTACAAAGGAATTTCAGGGTTTACAAAAATCAAGGAGAGTCCCTATGACGGGTTTACCGTGGGCCATTCATCCACCTCCATTTCAGCAGGTCTTGGGATCTGTTATGCCAAACACCTGAATCAGGATGATTCTGATGTTATTTCTGTCATCGGTGACGGCTCATTAACCGCAGGGTTGGCCTATGAAGGGTTGAACCAGGCAGGTGATTTGAAACGAAAACTCATTGTGATCCTCAATGACAATGACATGTCCATTTCCGCTAATGTGGGAGCGCTTTCCTCCTATCTGAGCCGGACTCTATCGGCCAAATATCTTCAGAATATGCGAAATCAGTTTGGGGTGTTTTTAAAATCCCTGCCCAAGATCGGTGATGACATGTACCAGATTGCCAAGCGCTGGGAAGAATCCTTTAAAACATTTGTCACCCCGGGGATGCTGTTCGAAGCCTTTAATTTTGATTATTTTGGTCCCATTAATGGCCATAACCTGGATCATTTGATCGATATTCTGACCAATATTAAAAATCCTGACTCCCCCGTGCTTCTCCATGTGACCACCATCAAGGGGAAAGGGTATCCGCCTGCGGAAAAAAACCCGGTTTATTTTCACGGAGTGGGATCGTTTGAGGTTGATACAGGTAAAAGCTGTAAAAAATCAGATTCTTGTCCATCCTACACCCAGGTGTTTGGATCCCATATGGTGCGCTTTGCCAAAACCAATGAAAAAATTGTAGCGGTTACGGCTGCAATGCCTGAAGGAACTGGATTAACCGAATTTTCAGAAATTTATAAAGATCGATTTATTGATGTGGGCATTGCCGAACAGCATGCAGTTACTTTTTCCGCAGGCCTTGCTTCCAAAGGGGCAAAACCTGTTGTGGCGATCTATTCCACCTTTCTCCAGCGGGCCTATGACCAGATCCTTCACGATGTGTGTATTGACGCCCACCCGGTGGTTTTTGCCATTGACCGGGGCGGGATTGTGGGAGAAGATGGTCCCACCCACCATGGTTTGTTTGATTTTTCATTTTTAAGAAGCATGCCCAATATGACCATCATGTCCCCAATGGACGAGAACGAACTTGCCAGGATGCTTTTGACCGCCATCAATCACGATGGTCCCATTGCCCTGAGATACCCCAGGGGGAAGGGTCAGGGCGTTGAGATCCAGAGAGAAGTTCAACCGCTTCAAATTGGCCGGGCTCAAGTGGTCCAGGAATGGGACAGGGATGGACAATTGGAGGATATTATGATCATTGCCATTGGTCAGTCAGTTTATGAGGCAATTGTCGCCGCCAAAGAGTTGGCCAGCAAGGGCATTTATGCCATGGTCATTAATGCCCGGTTTGTAAAACCACTTGATACAACACTTTTTCTAGAAAAAGCTAGCAAAATTAAAAAAATCATTACCGTGGAGGAGCATATGCTGGCGGGTGGATTTGGATCAGCCATCCTGGAAATGTATGCAGATAACGAAATATTTGACCTGAAATTCAAGCGAATCGGAATTGATAACAAATTTGTGGAGCATGGTCCCCAGAACTTATTAAAAACAGAGTATGGCGTGGATACGGCAGCCATCGTTGCGGCAGCCATCGTTTTAGCGGGTTCCGGTTTGGCAAATCCCGATTTGGTAAATCCTGGTTTGCCTGGGTCCGAGGGAAGCCTAAAAGATGCTTAAACAAAGGCTGGACTTGGTTCTGGTCGATAAAGGCTTGATTGTGTCACGTCAGCGGGCAAAAGCCATGATCATGGCTGGAAAGGTTTTGGTCAATGACCGGGTGGTAGACAAGCCCGGTTGTCTTGTGGACCCTTTGTCCCCCATCCTGGTTAAGCAGGCTGACCATCCTTATGTCAGTCGGGGGGGACTTAAACTTGAAAAAGCCTTGAAATCTTTTCCCATATGTGTGAAGAATCTTATATGTCTCGATATTGGCGCATCCACTGGCGGATTTACCGATTGTCTGCTTCAATTCGGGGCAAAAAAAGTATATGCCGTGGATGTGGGATACGGACAGCTGGACTGGAAATTGAGGCAGGACGAAAGGGTCGTGGTCATCGAACGGAGTAATATCCGGCATCTGGCCTATGAAACAATAAATGAACAAGTGGATATGGTGGTGGCAGATACTTCTTTTATCTCACTTAAAACAGTGATCCCTGCTGCTGAAAAATTTATGCGGGAAGATACCTGGGTGTTGGCACTGATCAAACCCCAATTTGAAGCAGGAAAGGAAAACGTTGGCAAGGGTGGTGTTGTAAAGGATCCGGAAATCAGGAAAAAGGTGGTTCGAGACATTCAATCTTTTTTCAAAGACAGGGGATATGCGCTCAATGATGTGGTGCCCTCCCCTATTCTGGGACCCAAAGGAAACGAGGAATTTATTTTATCCCTTACGTTTCATAAAAAGACAATATAACACTATTATTTGAATTTTATTATTTGAATATTAT
Source organism: Desulfobacteraceae bacterium (assembly GCA_022712835.1). Next base: position 36,613 of record JAFLJU010000432.1, on the reverse strand, counting down.
TAATTTAATTGTTGAAAGGAGCAGTAATGAGCGAAGAAATCAAAACCATGAGAAATGTGGCTCTGGCAGGCCATGGGGGTGCAGGCAAGACAACTCTTGCTGAGGCTATGCTTTTTAAAGCCGGGGTTACCGACCGACTCGGAAAAGTGGAAGATGGCAATACGGTTATGGATTTCCAACCTGAAGAAACCAAAAAACAACAGAGTATTAATACCTCTTTTATTAAATATACCCACAACAAACATACGATTACGTTGATGGATACTCCGGGTGATCAAAATTTCTTCTCTGCTGCTAAAACCTGTATTCCCGTGGCAGATAGCATGGTTTTTGTCATCGACGGGGTTGGCGGGCCATCTGCCATGACAGAAGAAGCCGGTGCCTGTGCCCTCGAATATAATTTACCCGGATTGGTTATTGTCAATAAGCTGGACCGGGAAAGATCTGATTTTGATCCCTGTATTACAGATTGCAATTCAGCCCTTAAAAAGAAAATAATTCCCATCTGTTATCCCATTGGTCAGGAAGATGATTTTAAAGGAATCGTCAATATCATTTCCGGACAGGCCTATGAATATGATGACGATGGCAAAGCCAAAAGAATTGATATTCCAGCTGACATGGCTGATGAAATGGCATTGGCAAAGGAAGAATTCATTGAAAATATTGCTGAACTCAATGATGATCTTCTTGAAAAATATCTGGAAGGTGATGAAATTACCGAAGATGAAATTAAGATCACATTCCGCCAAGGGGTTTTGGATGCCCAGTTCTATCCGGCCATTTGTACCTCTGCCACCAAAATGATCGGCATTGATACCGTCTTTAATTTTATCAATGATTTCATGCCCTCTCCCCTGGATCGGGGGGATTGGACTGCAACAGATGCCAATGGTGATGCTGTGATGATTTCTCCTGACCCCGATGCAGAGTTCTGCGGGTTTGTTTTTGCCACCATCATAGACCCCTATGCCGGGCGACTTTCTCTTTTCAGGGTCATTTCCGGAACCCTGGGCAAGGAAGGAAATATAATAAATGTCACCAAGGATTCTAAGGAACGATTTTCTCAGCTATTGGAAATTGTCGGAAAAGAACAAAAAACCATCACCAGTGCACTTCCAGGGTCTATTGTGGCCGTTGCCAAACTCAAAAACACCTTGACAGGAGATACACTGACAGGGGGTAAAGAAATTCAAATTCCCGCTCCGGCTCCCATGCCGCCGGTTATTTCCTTTGCCATTTCTCCGAAATCCAAAAATGACGAAGACAAAATCCACGAAGCCATCCGAAAAATTTTAGAAGAAGATACCGGCCTTCAACTTAAGAGAGAGGAAGAAACCAAACAGACGATTCTTTCAGGTCGCGGATTGGTTCACATCGAAACCACAGCAGACAAAATTTTAAGAAAATTTAATGTGGCCATGGAAATCGCTACACCCAAGGTGGCCTACAGAGAAACCTTCAAGAAAAAAATCCGTGTCCAGGGTAAGCATAAGAAACAATCGGGCGGCCATGGTCAATTTGGCGATTGCTGGATCGTTCTTGAACCGCTTCCCAAGGGCAGCGGGTTTGAGTTTGTTGATAAAGTTGTGGGGGGCGCTATTCCCAAAAACTATATTCCGGCGGTTGAGGCGGGTGTGAGAGAAAGTTCTGCAACCGGTATTCTGGCCGGTTTTCCCTGTGTTGATTTCAGGGTTACCTTGGATTTTGGCTCCTACCATTCGGTTGACTCTTCTGAAATGGCATTTAAAACAGCCGGTTCCATTGCCTTTAAGAATGCCGCTAAAGATGCCAGAGCCGTTTTGCTGGAACCTGTGATGAGGGTGTCTGTGAAAGTCCCTGAAGATTCAACGGGAGACATCATGGGGGACATGAATTCCAGACGGGGTCGGGTGTTGGGTATGGATACTGAAGATGATAAACAGATCATCAACGCCCTTGTTCCTATGTCGGAAATCCTTCGGTATGCCCCTGACTTAAGATCCATAACCGGTGGCCGTGGTTCCTTCAGTATGGAATTTGAACATTATGACGAAGTGCCGGCTGATCTTTCCCAGAAAATAATCGAACGGGTGAATGCAGAGAAAAAAGCCTAAATCTTTAAAATACAAGACCATCAGGCGTAAAATGCCGGTCTATCACAAAAAAAAGAGGACAAAGATCAGCCATGATTCTTTGTCCTCTTTTTAAATTGGTCCACCATTATTTGGGGTGTACGGCATTTTTAAAAAAATTATTTCATCCTTTTCCTTGATCAAACACCTAAGTCCCTAACTTAAGGAAATGGATCTTAAAATTTACAGAAATGAGGTGTTTAATTTACAGTGGGCCGCTGCACTTTTATCCAGTAGATGGCCCAGTTCTCCTTCTTTTTTTGGGAAAAACCCCATACATTGTTCCCAAACCTCTTCATCCTCCATACAAAAATAAACAAAAACATGGGGGGCATATTCGTGAATCATATCAATGATCGTTTTATATAGATGTATTCTTAATGGCTTGAAGTATCTCATTTTATTATCAAGACCCAGGATGAATTCTCCATAGGGGATGGTGGAAGAGGGAAACCGCTGCTCAACGATTGATTTGAGTTGGGGCATGAACCTAAAGGTACCGATGCTGATCCAGACAATACTCTCTGCTCTGACATGGGAGAAAATCTCATGAACGACGTTTTTATAAGCATCTTCACACCCTTCATAAATGATCAGGGGATCAAAATGAAAGGCCAGTTTATATCCCTTTGATTCACAACGTTTTGCTGTTTCAAGCCTGGATAAAAGGGCAGCCGTTCCCTTTTCTTCGGAACGGATGATTTCCGGGGTGTTGACGGACCATGCCAGCACGGTTTTTCCATTGTGGTCCAAATCCAGAAGCGATTCCACATTCACGGTTTTGGTTTTTAACTCCAAAAGGCTGTTGGATTGATTGGCAAAGGTGTTGACCAAAAACTTTGGTCCCTGGCTAATGTTTTCCCATATCAGGGAATCGGTATATTCACCTGTGCCGATGCGGAAAATTTTGTTTTGGGCAAAGGTATGTTTCAGAGGCAGACGAAAATTGTCAAGGCCCGCAAAATACTGGAGAACCGGGGGATGGAAATAGGCCTGGAGAATACAATAAGAACAGTCCATTGTACAAAATGTTCCGGTATGTAAAATGGTGTAATCGCAGCAGGTGTAATGGCTTGTGCCAGGACATTTCCTGATAATAGCCCCTTTGTTCCGGGTGATATAAAGAATAGATTTTGCCGCTAGTATAGGATCAATATCTCCATTGATCAGATCATATACCGGTTGGGAATCTGTCACCATTTCCGGGGTAAGCTTAACCTTTGAGATCAGGTATTCAATCTCATCGTCCAAGGCAAGATCCATATCCATGAAAAGCCTTTTTATTTTCATCTCTTGAGAATCTCCACCAGGTCGGGATGATTTGATACCCTGTTAATCGCATCCACCCGGCTTGTGAATTCGGCAAGGTTCTTAAACTCAAAGGTCAATGAATAGCGCGTGCTTTCAAAATTATCGGGTAGATTTAATTTGATGCCGGGACCCAGTTTCAGGGAATTGATTTTCTTCTGGATCTCCTGACGTTTCTTTTCAAGGTGGGGAAAGCGTCTTTCAATGAGGCAATAGCGCAGAAGATTGCCTTTGAATCCCAGATCTTTGTTGTCACTGACCAGTATGTCCTGGATTTTTTTGTCCTGGTAAAGGTCTTGAGGAGAAAAATTTTCCCTTGCGGCTATTTCTAAAAAATTGGTTATGATTTCCATCTGTTTGCTGGAAGATGTTTTCATGGCTGAAAACAAGGACACAAAACAATTGGCAAGTCCAGGGGATTCACCTGATATTTTTTTAGCCGATTTGATAGAAAGACGCCCGTCATCCATCAAATTTAATCCCCCAGGGGGCAGATAGGTGCCAATTTTTTGCAGATCATTGATATAGCCTTGGTTCAATTGGGTATTGAAAATAGACAATGATTTTTCTGCAATAAGATTTGTATCCATGAATTGGGTCAAAATCAGAATGCTTTTGATCAGCTCAGCCGGTGTTAGGGAACGTGAAAATGCATTATCGGAAACGGCATGGACCGCATAGTCGGCTTCCGTTGCTTCAGGGAGAGTTTGACATACAACATCCCCCTTAAATCCGTTATGAACAAGGGCGTTTATCCGTTTGAACCCTGCGACCACAATATAGGTATGACTTGATTTGCCCATGGATCTGACAAGGGGTAAACTTGTCAGACCATTTTGTTTTATGGACAGGGCAAGTCCTTCGATATCGTCCTCTTCTTTGGAAATCCGATACCGGGTATCAGCCAGATCAATACTGGCCAAGGGAATGTTCAAAATCCGGGTTTCGTCTGGCTGGTTAGACATGATCTCCTGTCAGGCGATTATAAATTTCTTTATAGGTATTGGTGGTGTTTTCAATAATCTGCTGGGGTAGTTTTGGTCCAGGATGTGTTTTATCCCATCCAGAAGCGGTTAACCAGTCCCGAACGGCTTGTTTATCAAAGCTTTTCTGCCCTCTTCCGGGTTCATAATCATCCAAAGGCCAAAATCTTGAAGAATCAGGGGTCATAATTTCATCAATGAGGATGATTTCATTGTCCAGCATTCCGAATTCAAATTTGGTATCGGCGATGATGATTCCTTTTTCAAGGGCAAGCTTTGCACCTTTATTGTAAATAGCCAGGCTTAAATCCCGCAGTTTTTCTGCCTTCTGGCGGCCTATAATTTTGATGGTTTCATCAAAGCTGATATTGATATCATGGTCGCCAATTGCCGCTTTTGAGGAAGGGGTAAAAAGCGGGGTGTCAAGTTTATCTGATTCTTTAAGGCCATTGGGAAGGGGAATACCGCAGACATGACCTTCTTTTTGGTAGGAACTCCACCCGGAGCCGCTGATATATCCCCGGACGATGCATTCAACTTCCAGGGGTTGAGCTTTTTTAACCAGCATACTCCGTTTAGAAAGCGCATCCTTGTATTTTTTAAATTCTTCGGGATACTCCTCCACATTTGTTGTGATAATATGGTTTTTTACAATATCTTCCATTTGTTTAAACCAGAAAAGGGAAATCTGGTTTAACACCTTCCCCTTGTCTGGTATGATATCGGGCAGCACCACATCAAAGGCGGACAGCCTGTCTGTGGTGACCATTAACAAAGAATCTTTGGTGTCAAAAATATCCCTCACTTTGCCCTGTCTTACCAATGAAAGATCATTAAATTCAGTACTTGGAATAAGTGTCAATTGTTTCTCCTTGATCTAATTACATTTATTTACAATAATTTTGATGATTAATATCATAAATTGGGATATTTTTGCAATAATTCCCTAAAGTTTTTGATTAGGTGTTTGATAAAATCCGGGGAAGGTATATGGTGATCTTTATTTAGTTTTGCCACCCTTAACTTCACTTGACGAAGTCGGTAAAATTATAATATTGTTGTGTGTTTTTTTATTACAAATATGAGGTGATAGATGAGAAGGTTCTTTTTTAGTCTGTTTTTGGTATTTTTTTGTGTTTGTTGTTTGGCCATGTCCGCCCATTCGCAAACCAAGTATTCACTTAATGATCTGTGCCGTGAAGCAAATAAAAATGCCGAAATCATTAAAATAGCGGATGAAGACCTGTACATTGCTGAGCAGGATAAAAATCGGGCTTTGTCTGTTTTGATCCCCAGGGCAACCTTATATGGCAATTACCTCAATTACAAAAGAGAGGATGCTGTCTCGCCAGACTCCAACGTATTTGGTGCAAAACTAACCCAATCCTTTACGCTTAATGGCCGGGAATTGATTGCCTATGATGTCACCAAAAAAGGGATTGAAAAGGCTAAATTTTCAAAGGAAACCATCCGGGCCGATTATTTGTTTCAGGTGGCACAAACTTATTTTCAGACCCTGAGTGCCAAACGTATGGTGGAGATCGCCCAGGCTGATGTGGAGCGGCTTCAAACCCATAAAAATTTTGTGACAGAAAAACTTAATGTGGGAAATGTTACCAAAACTGCACTTTATAGGGCAGAGGCAGAATTATCCCGGTCTAAGACAGATGAGATAGTTGCCAATAACCGGGTGGGGCAAAATAAGGCCAGCCTTGTGCGACTCGCCGGAATTAGCGATGATTTTACGGTATCAGCGGGAGATGTAAAAAGCATAGATGATTTTACCCCTACTCTGGATGAAATTCAAACCCAGGCCTTGAAAAGCCGGTTTGAACTCAAGGAAGCAAAAAAGACAGTGGAAATTGCCACCGAGTCCGTGGAATATGAAAAGGGAGATTATTGGCCGACCCTGTCCCTTGAAGGCGGGTACAAGAAAAACGATATTTCCTATCTCTCCATGGACTATGATGGGGACAATACCTATATCCAAGCAGAGCTTGCCTTTACCTTATATGATGGTGGCCTAAGAAGAGCCCAGGTACGAAAGCGGGTGGCCGATGAAAACAAGGCAAAACAAGCATTGTCCCTGGAGGAAAAAAAGATTATTTTTGAATCCAAGGTGTCTTTTCTGGAATTTGAAACCGCACGAAATGCCCTGGACAATCTCCAGCATGAATTAAAATCCGCCCAGGAAAACTTCAAGGCCGTTGATATGCAGTTTAAATATGGTATGGCCAACAGCATTGACATTATGGATGCCAACACGTTGCTTGTCCAGGCCGAGCGAAGGATTGCCGATGCCGAATATACCCTTTATCTGTCTGTATTGAAAATTTTATATACCAAAGGCGATTTGGTATCTTATTTGTTAACAGATTCATGATAGCAGTTGTCAATGAATTATATTCAATGGATCGGATTCAATGAACCAGGGTTCAATTTTTGAAGAAGAACCCTAAAAAAAAATAATCGTTGGCCTAGGGGCTGCAACTGATTTGTGACCATTTAAAATGGCAGAAACCATTGTATAACGCACTGAATTCTTAATGTTTTTAGGGCGGAAGCCTTGACTAAATGTCAGGGTTTCAATATTCTTGGCCCAGTTGCATTTAACTTCAATCTGGATGAAACCTGTTTTAAAGGAGCAAATTATGTATGAAATTATTGCAAACCCTGAAGATTATCAAATTGATCATTTAATAAACGGAACCGGAAATGCAAATATTGAGCTATCCCAGGATGACAGAAACAACTGGGCAGGGGAAATAATAAATTTCTGTGAAAAGCTCACGGAATTTTCAAAAAAATCAAAGGCCCTTGCGGATCTTTTTTCGTCTAAAGATAAAATATCCGCAACCCAAGCGTCCTTAAAAACCCTTAAAGTTCAACTTTTTGTGATCAATGATTCATTAAATTCAGCCCTGAAAATAGCGGACAAGCTGGAAGCGGATATTATTAAAAAATAGCACCAGAATCTTGCTTCATTGTTTTTTGCCTCAAAATATGGTCTGTGAGTACCAGCGCGAGCATGGATTCACAGACCTTATTTATTCTGGGGATGGCGCAAATATCATGGCGGCCCTTTGTGGAGACTTCGATGGGCAACCCCTCATCTGTCAAGGTCTTTTGGGGCTTTAGTATGGAGGGAATCGGCTTTACATGAACCCGTACAATTATTTCATCCCCATTTGAAATTCCCGCCAGTATCCCTCCGGAATGGTTGGTTTCAAATCCTTGCATGGTTAACGGGTCATTGTTCTCAAACCCCGTCATTTGCGCGGCCGATATCCCTGCACCGATTTCAACGGCTTTAACGGCACCAATACTCATCATGGCCTTGGCAATTTCTCCATCCAGTTTATCAAAAACAGGGTCCCCGATTCCGGCCGGAACATTCATGGCCTTTATTTCGACAATTCCCCCAAGGGAATCCCCCTGATTTTTGACAATCTCTATTCTTTTGGCCATTCTTTTTGCAGCTACCATATCCGGGCATTTAAAGGGATTTTTTTCAATGGCCTCGGCATCAAACCCAACGGCTTGAATCCCTCCCAAACCAATGGTGTAGCTTTGGATAGAGATTTTGTAAGGATCCAGTACCAACTGGGCCACGGCTCCTGCTGCCACCCTTGCGGCAGTTTCCCGGGCAGATGCCCTACCCCCTCCCCGAAAGTCCCGGATACCATACTTATGATGGTAGGTATAGTCCCCGTGCCCAGGGCGGAAGATAGATGCGATATCAGTATAGGAGGTGGATTTTGCATCCTTGTTTTCTATCAGGATCATTATGGGTGTCCCCGTGGTTTTTCCCTCAAAAGTTCCTGACAGAATCAGGGGAATATCGGGTTCCTTTCGTTTGGTGGAAGCAGGGCCCTTGCCAGGTTTTCTTTTATCAAGGGCTTTTTGGATCACCTCTTGGCTGATGGGAAGGCCGGGAGGGCACCCCTGGATCACGACCCCAATGGCCTTGCCGTGGGATTCGCCAAAGGTGGTAATTTGAAATGCTTTGCCAAAACTGCTACCGGACATGGGAAATTCTCCTTTTGATTATGGATGCTGCTTCTTTGGGTGAATGACAGCTGGTATCGATTTTTATTTGCGAAAGTTCCCGGTACAAAGGCGTTCGAAGCGCCAGTGTTTTTTGGGTCTCCAGGGTAAGGCAATCTTGGCTGAACCGGGGTCTTGATTCCTGGGTTTTTTCATCGGCAAGAAGCCTTTTGACAATAGTTTCATCGTCTGCATAAAGCCAGGCACAAATTCCATGGGATTGAATAAACTTCCGGTTTTCCCAATCCAGTATAATCCCCCCGCCTGTTGCAATAATGGTGTTGGAAAGGTGACAGTCTAAAAGAACTTGTTTTTCATTTTTTCTAAAATAGTCCCATCCCTTTTGATGTATCATCTTATCAATGGTTGTCTTAAATCTTTCTTCGATCATTCGATCCGTATCCAGAAACGCAAATCCCATAAGGGTTGCCAAAAGCTTACCTGTTGTGCTTTTACCGGTACACCGGTATCCGATAAGATAAATAGGGGCCATCGCTTTCTTTGTTCCAAGTGGTTCCATTGATTTATTTTAGGGTCCTGTTATTTATAGCGCTTCAAATATATCCCAAAATCCTGGAAATGATTTTTCCACACAAGTTGGGTTTTCAATTACCATGCCCTCCACCAGGAGGCCTGCCACGGAAAAGGCCATGGCAATTCTATGATCGTTAAAGGTCTCAATGAAAGCTCCTTTTGGAGTGCCACCGACAATTTCAAGCCAGTCATTGCCTTGGGTAACGGTGATTCCCATTTTAATTAATTGCGAAGAAACCGCCTCAATTCGGTCACATTCTTTAACCCGCAGATGACCGATGTTTGCGATCCTTGTTGTTCCCTTTGCAAATGCTGCCACCACAGCAATGGCAGGTACCGCATCCGGTGTATCAGACATGTCCACGTCAATTCCTCTAAGGTAGGTGCCTTTAAGGGAGGTGCCTTTAAGATGGGTGCCGTTGGGCTTACCCTTAACTGCCACACTATTTTTGCCAATGTTGAGGGAGCAACCCATTTTTTCAAGTATGAAAATCTGTTTTAAATCTCCCTGGAGAGAGGTCTTCAAAATATTATCCACGCCGATTTCACTGCCAGTGATGGCGCCTGCTGCCCAGAAATATCCGGCATTGGAAAGATCAGGCTCCACCACATACTCTCCGGATTCATATTTCTGATTCCCCGGGATCTTGTACTCCTGGTCACTGATTCGATGGGCTGTGACGTTAAACTGGTTCATGACATCAATGGTCAGATCGATGTAGGGAACAGAAACCGGAGGCGTCGGCAATGTGATGGTCAACCCTTGTTCCATCAATGCTCCCATCATGAGAAGAGAAGATAGATACTGGCTACTTTTTGAACAATCTATTTGGGTATGACCGCCTAGTCTGCTACCCCCTTTAATCCAGACCGGTGGGGTCCCGTCAGGGTTTTTAGACCAGGCTTTAACCTTAATACCATTGAGTGCATCAAGCAACTCAACCATGGGCCGTTCACACATTCTCTCATCCCCGGTCAGGGTGTATACGGTTTGCCCCAACCCTGCAATCCCGGCTAAAAGCCGCATGGAAGTGCCTGAGTTCCCAAGGAAAATAGGTGTCTCATGGGGAGTGGGCCGCCCATTAAATCCTTGCACGCAAACAAGGTTGGGTTCTAATTGGATGATATCGGCTCCCATGTCAGTCAGCGCTTTTGCTGTCAGTGACAGATCCTGACTTTGAAGCAAGTTTCTGATTTTTGAACTCCCATTTGAAAGGGCAGCACAAATCATCATTCTATGGGATATGCTTTTTGAGCCGGGCACCTGAACAATTTGGTCCGGAATGGGTCTTGTCTTTATTTGTTTTGGGATTTGTTTTGTCACGTGTCTTCCTTGGTGTACTTTATTGGAATACTTTCATTAAGGGACGTTATATTATGGCTGGTTTTCCAACACAGCATCTCGCATCAATTTGGTATTTGGTTTTAACCCGGTCCACAATTCAAACTGGGCAGCCGCCTGGGCCACAAACATGGAAAGCCCGTCAATGGTTTTGCAACCCTTTTGTCTGGCAATGGACAAAAAATGGGTGTTCAAAGGGGTATAGACCACATCCATAACCACCATACCAGAAGTCAGATTTTGGGTTGGAAAGGGGAGCTCTTCCAAATGGGGTTCCATGCCAATGCTTGTGGTATTGATCACCACATCTGCACAAATTGTGTCCATATGGTTCGATTCGATAAATTGCCCCCCAATGGTTTTTGCCAGAACCTCTCCTTTATGGACAGACCGATTGGTAATAATGATCTGCCCCCCCTGTTTAGCAATACCATGGGCCACGGCTTTGCCTGCGCCCCCTGCCCCGATGATGCAAATAGTTTTGCCTTTTATCCCCATGGGGATTAAGGGGGCAACAGCGGCCTGGCAGTCTGTGTTATATCCTATAAGTCGACCTCCCCTGTTTACAACCGTATTTACGGCTCCTATTTCAAGGGCCAGGGGATCAATTTCATCCAGATAATCCATAATGGTTTCCTTGAAGGGAATGGTGACGGATACCCCTTTGATATCAAAGGTTCGGATGGACTTAATTGCACTTTTTATATCCGACGGTTCAAAGGCCAGATACACGGCATTTATCTTTTCTTCCCTAAAGCTTGTGTTATGCACCAAAGGGCTTTTGGAGTGGGATACGGGACTTCCCAGTACACAATAAAGATCTGTGGCGGCATCAATTACCATCCTATCGGTCCTCTTTGATATGGACAGGATAGGAACCCAGTACTTTCAGGGTAAGGGAGTATGCCTTTATCTTTTCAATGGTTTTTGCCACACGGTTGTCATCAATATGGCCTTCAATATCAAGAAAAAAATAATAGCTCCAATTCTGATCCCGGGTGGGCCTGGATTCCAGTTTCAACATATTCAGCCCGGCCTTGTCCACAGGTTCCAGGGCTTTAAACAGTGCTCCCGGAACATGGGAAGTGGCAAACATGATAGAGGTTTTGTCCCTTCCAGTTTGACCGGGGGATTCTTTTCCAATGATTAAGAATCGGGTAACATTACCCGAATAATCTTCTATTTTGGACTCCACGGGCAGCAATTCATAGAAATGGGCGGCCTTCTGGCTGGCAATGGCAGCGACTTCCTGGTTTTCCGATGCCATGAGGGCGGCTTTGGAGGTGGAACTTGTTTCAAATACCTTCACATGGGGGAATTTTTTCTTGAGCCATCCCTTGCATTGGGCAATGGCCTGGGGATGGGAATAAATAATTTTTACATCGGCAGCCTCTCCGGTTATGGACAATAGGTCATGGGAAATCGGCTCATAGTGTTCGGCACAGATGTTCAGGTCAAAATCTGTGAACAGGTCCAGGGTATGATTAACCGCTCCTTCAATTGAGTTTTCAACGGGCACCACCCCAAAGTGGCTTTTATTTTTTTCCACATCCCGGAAGATGTCAAAAAGGCCTGCTTGTTCAATAAACTTGCCGGAATGTTTGAAATGGTTCAGGCTTGCAATATGGGTATAGCTGGCCTTTGGTCCTAAATAGGAAATTGTTTTGGGTTTTTGTATTTCCCGGGTGGCGGTAATGATCACATTAAATATGTATTGTAATAGGTCTTTGTCTGCGGGCCCTTTATTGATTTTCCAAAGCTTTTCAATCACCTTTCGTTCCCGGGAACGATTCAGAATCTCACCGCCTTTTTCTTTTTTAACATCACCTACCTGTTTTCCGATGGACAGCCGCTGGTTGATCAGGTCCAGAATCTGTGAATCTATGCGGTCAATCTCATCTCTTAAGGGTGCAAGTGCTTTTTCCTGATCATTTTCCATGGGGTGTTGTCCTTTTGTAATATAAAATAGAGGCAAAATAAAAAAAACCGCACCAGGTTTTGCCTGCTGCGGTTTTTTAAGCGTGTTCAATAATTGTATGATCAGCTCACCACAGACAGGTTAAGTACCTAAAAAAGAAAAAATATCTGTGTGAAGTTGTCATTATAATAAAGGTTCCATTTAAAATTGAATAAAGTTGTAAAAATCTATACTTCGGTTTTCATTCTGTCAAGGTTTTTTATGAGAGTAGCCCCTATTTTTTTAACCCAATTAGGCCCTGCACTATTCATTTGCCCTATTCCTTGGTCAAGATAAATGTCTGGATTCTGTTACCGTCCATATCCTTCACGGTGATGGTCCATTTATCTATTATAATGGATTCACCGGGTTTTGGGATTCTTTCAATTTCTTCTAAGAAAAAACCTGAAAAGGTATCATAATTACTGGATTCGGAAAGGGATAACCCAATTGCTTTGTTAAGGCTATAAACATCGGTCTTGCCAGCCACCAGCCATTTGTTTCCTTTGAGCCTAACAATATCGGGTACCATGCGGTCGGTTTCATCAACTATTTCCCCAATGATTTCTTCCACCACATCTTCCAAGGTCACAATTCCGGCAACTCCACCATGTTCGTCAACCACAACGGCCATATGGCTCTTTTTAATTTTGAATTCCTGTAGCAGAGAATCTAATTTTTTGGATTCAGGAATAAAATAGGGTTTTTTCATGATTTTTCTAACATCCAGGGAGGCGGTTGTCTCCTCTTTAGAGATGGACAGACGCTGGAAACTGGCAAACAAATCCTTGACATGAAGAATGCCGATAACATTGTCTTTGCTGTCCTCGATCACCGGTATCCTGGAAAAACCTGTTTTCAATGTCTCCTGGATATCAAGCCCGTCGGACACATCAATGACAAACATATCTGCTCGCGGGGTCATAATTTCCGAGCAGGAGGTGTCATCAAATTCAAAAATATTGGTAATATATTCTTTTTCCGCCTCCTTTATCTCCCCGTCTTCTTCCACCACCTCCACCATGGTCATGAGTTCATCTTCAGTCACGGCGTCATGGGAGTTATCCGTGGAGCCATGGAGTCTAGGAATAAAATTTAGGGCGAAAATCAGAGGCCAGAGAAGTTTGGAAAGCCAATACAAGGGATAGATCACCCCCCGTGCCACCAGAATATTGTTATGATTGGCAAAGGACTTGGGAAAAATCTCTCCGAATATCAAAATTAAAATGGTCATGATACCTGTGGTAATCCCGACGGCATTGGACTTGAATTGGGACATGGCCAGGGAAGTGGCAAGAGCGGCGGCACCGATATTAACCACATTATTTCCGATAAGAATAGTGGTCAACAAGGTATGGGAGTCTGTTTTCATCTCCATGATGAGTTGTCCGGTCTTTGAGCCATCCTTGGCAATATGGAGTGCCTTGATCTTTGAAATGGAAAAAAGAGCGGTCTCCGATGATGAAAAAAAACCGGATAGTAAAAGGCAGATAACCAACAGCGTCACTTCAAAAGTCATAATACTTCCTCAAATTATTTTTCAAAGCATTCATTGGGTTCTCCACGTGTTTCTCCATTTAAATGGGGTTAGATATATTAATAATTTTGTTGGGTGTTTGTCAAATTTCATCTTTTTTCGCTTTATTATATTTAATCAGGTTTATTTAAGGACGCAAATTTTGCTAAATCAAGGGCAATTCTGGCCGTTCTTTTCGGGGCACCCGGAGCACCTAAAAGTTTTCGAACCATTAAAAGCTGATTCTCATGCTCCCTTAAATTTTTCAGCATGGAAAATGCTTCCTGACTAATTTTTTCGGGTGTGGCCAGGTTTTGGAGAAGTTCCGGCATAAGCATTTGTCCGGCAATCAGATTGGCTAAACCTGCATATTTGACCTTTATGAGAAATTTTGCAAATGTGTAACTTACCGAAGACATTTTATAAACAATAATGGTTGGTAGACAGCAAAGAGCAGCTTCCAGGGTCACGGTTCCGGAAGCTGCCACCAGAAGGTCCGATCTTTTAAAAATTTCCAGGGGCCTGCCCAGAATTATTTCAAACAGCTCTGTTTGTTTATAGTGAGATAGAATCTGATTTATTCGTTGTAAATGAAGGGGGGATGCTGCTGATATCAGAAATCTCGCATTTTTTTTTCGTTCATGGATTTTTAAAGCGGTTTTAATCATTATCCCCAGCAGGTTTGTGATCTCAGCTTTCCTGGACCCCGGAAGCAATCCGATAACCGGCCCGTTACAATCCATTTCATTTGAGCAAAGGGTATTTTTTCCTCCTGGGCGGGCAGATAACCCTTTTGAACTTTGACGTAAAATAGGACGTAAAAAAGGTTTGGCCAGATGATCGGGGTAATCATCCATCAATGGATTTCCCACGTAGGTAGATGGGATGCCAGCCCTTTGATATATTTTTTTTTCAAAGGGAAAAATAAGGGCGGCGTGGTCCACATATAGTTTTATTTGCTGGAGCCTGGATTCTTTCCAAGCCCATACCTTGGGGGTGATATAATACAGTATGGGAATTGCATAGTGTTGTTTTACATATTGGGCGGCCTTGAGGTTGAATCCGGGATAATCAATGAGAACGATCAGATCTGGCGGATGGGTTCGTAATCTGGATTTAAACGATTCATAGGCCTGTTTAATATATTTAAATTGGAAAAGAACCTCTGTGATACCCATGGCAGACAATTTATCAATGGGATAGAAAATATCGACATTTGCAGCTTCCATGCAGGGGCCGCCTATTCCTGAAATATCAAGATCTGGTTCTGTCTTCTGCATGGCCATGATAAGGGTTGCTGCATGGAAATCACCGGACGGCTCTCCCGTCAAAACCATGATTCGGCGGTGTTTAGCTCGGGGGATCATGGAATCTGTTCATCTGTTAAGGCAATAATGGATATGCCATGGTCATCGGCAAGCCGGATCATTTCTTCTCTGTCAAAGGAAAGGGACAAGTTGGCTTCTAGGGCCAGGACCTTCGCCCCTGATTTTATCATGGTCTGGATGGTTTCACAGCCGGAAGAAGGCAAATCGAAGCGAAGATCTTGTCCTGGCTTAGAAAGTTTGACCACCACGGCACCATTTCCAGTTGCAAGCCCTGCCCCTCTTTTGATGGTGGCATCTGTCCCATCAATGGCTTCAACAGCCAGAACCGTTCCATTGCTGATCACAATGCACTGTCCGATATCCAGTTTCCCGATTTCCTTGGCAAGTTTCCACCCCTCGTAAATATCTTTTTTTTCAGATTTATCAGGGGACCTTTTGGTCCAGCATCCCTTGGGGCTGATCAATTCCGGTAAAAGAAAGGTGGAGGGCTTGATCTGGATACCTTCCTTTAATAAAAGATTGGCAAAGGAGGAAAGAATAGAGTCATCATGGGTCAGGCTTGTTGTGGCGATAAAGGCCAAGGCCTTAAAATCCGGCCTGATATCTCTGAAAATATTGGTTTTTGAAATGGTTCCCAGCATGACCGCTTCGCAGATACCATGCTTCTTAAAATGTTTCACCAATTTTGATATCTGACCCAGATAAAGCCATTTAAAATGAGGTATCTGGTCGGAAAGACCACTATCTGTTTCAGAAGGGAATCCAACAGCGACCACCTCATATCCTTTTTCCCGGGCTTTTTGGGTAAATAGTAAAGGGAACTGGCCGCCGCCGGCAATTAATCCGATTTTCATTGTTTATCTAGTGACGCCCCTGTTGGATTCAATGATAAAATTCATGAAATTTTTTACTTCAGGGTTGAGTTCTACTTCAGCTTTTACCCTTTCAGATGCTTGTTTAACGGTCAAACCGATTCGAAAGAAGATCCGATAGGCCTTTTTTAATTCCTGAAGGGTGGATTTTTGAAATTTATGTCTTTTTAATCCCACATTATTTAGCCCATGGAGAGAAGCTCGGTCCCCTGCCGCAATAACATAGGGCGGGATATCTTTTACCACGGCAGATTTACCACCGATATAGGCATAATTTCCGATATGAACAAATTGGTGAATGGCCACAAGACCGCCTATGGTGGCATAATCACCAATTTCGATATGTCCGGCTAGGGTTGCGTTATTGGCTAGAATAACCCCTTTCCCGGTTTTGCAATCATGGGCGATATGGGTATAGGCCATTAAATAGTTTTCTTCCCCCACCTCGGTGATTCCTCCACCAAATTCAGTTCCCTTATTTATGGTGACAAACTCACGAATAATAGTACCTTTTCCAATGATGAGATAGGTTTTTTCACCATGGAACTTTAAATCCTGGGGAGCCCCGCCAATGGATGCGTATTGAAAAATCTGACAATCCGGTCCTATGGTGACATCTTCTTCTATGGTGTTATAGGGGCCTATGGTGGTGCCTGAACTGATACAGACATTGGCTTTGACTATGGTAAAAGGACCAATTGTCACATTGGTATCAATTTGTGCAGATGAATCAATAATTGCACTTGGATGGATCATGGTTACTCCATTTTTTCTGATTTGCTTTCCAAATCGGTCAGTCTTCGTTCAAAGGAAAATAATTTTTTCCTCATTTCCGGTAATCGGGGAATAATATTGGATACCTTCAGCCAGATTTTGTGGGGCATGTGGGGAATACCTGAAACAATTTGTTTTGCAGGGACATCCTTTGCTACCCCAGCATATGGGCCTATGATAGCAGAATCCCCAATGGTAAGATGACCTGAAATACCTGCTTTTCCGGCAATAATAACATTTTTGCCGATACAGGTGCTTCCGGCAATCCCCACCTGGGCGACCACCAATGTATTGTCTCCGATTTTGACATTATGGGCGATGTGGACAAGGTTGTCTGTCTTGACGCCATTGCCAAGATAGGTGATCCCTAAAGTCCCGCGGTCTATGGTGTTGCAGGCACCTATCTCCACATAATTCCCCATTTCCACATGGCCGGTATGGACAAGTTTTTCATGGGTTCCTGCATTCTGAGTAAATCCAAACCCATCAGACCCGATCACAGACCCTGGATGAACAATTACATGGTGCCCAAGTATCGAGCCTGCCATCAGGGTCACATTGGGTTTAATGACGGTGTGCTCCCCTATAATGCATTCATCTTCAATCACAGAATTGGCCATGATATGGACATGATCGCCAATCACTACATTATCCCCAATTACAACATTGGCATCCACCCGTATCCCTTTTCCAGGCATGAAGTTACTACCGCAAACACTACTTGGGTGAATATGGGGAACAATGGGTTTCTCAGGATAAAATATTTCAAGTATTCTGAAAAATGATAACTTGGGATTTTCGGCTTTCAACAGAACACAATTTATGGATTCAACGGGTACCGGAGCAAAGGACTCCGGTACCAATACTGCGCCTGCGTGGGTTTCACTGATCCGGGACAAATATCCTGGATCGCAGGCAAAGGTTAAATCATGGGGGCCGGCATCGTCAAAGGATGACAGTCCCCTGATCTCCAAATTCGGATCTCCCGCTACCCTGGCCGGGATAATTTTTAAAATATCTAAAATATTACTGATACAAAATTTCATTTAAAATTGCGTTATCCTATTTCTTTGCAGCAACCTGGGCATTGTATTTAGTAATTATCTGGCTTGTAATATCTACCGTTGCAGGCATGTATATTACACCGGCAGTTTTTCGTTCTATGATCAGTAAAAAACCTTCCTTTTTTCCCATGTCATTGGCAATTTGAAATACATCTTTTTGCATCTGGTTGATTTTTTTGATTTCAATCCGCCTCAACTCTTTGCTGTAATCTTCTTGCATTTTTTTAAAGTCATTGACCCGAATCCTGAATTCCCGCTCTTTTTCCCGTTTTTTCTCAGGGCTCAAAACAAGGGCTTCCCTTTCAAATGCCTTGGATATTGCATCCAGAGAATCTTTTTCTTTTTTGAGTTTGCCCTGGAATTCATTTCCTTTTTTTTTCAGCTCTTTCTGGGTAAGTTTACCGGAACTGGATTCCTTGATGATTTTTTCAAAATCAACTACCCCTATTTTTGCGACATCTGCGGCAAATACCACCGGTGTAAATCCAGCAATAAATGCCAATGTGATGATTGCAATTAAAATTCGTTTCATGTTGCCTCCAAAATTTGTTTTATGGTTGTCGTACAATTAAAATTATAAAAACTTGGCTATTGGAAAAAGGCACCCATTAGAAAAAGGCACCAATGGAAAAATCAACCTGTCCTGAGCCGGTTTCTTTTCTGAAATTTCCGCCGGCACTTCCTTCTATAACGAGACCATAGGCCAACCGGATGGGTCCCATGGGAGAGTTCCAGCGAAGCTCAAACCCGGCTGTGGAATATTGGTCCAGGATATCGATGTTTTCACCACTCCCATAGACATCCCCCCGGTCATAGAATAGGACTCCAGCCACCCCCATGTCTTCTTCTATGGGGAAAATCAATTCAACATTAAACTGGATAAATTTATCTCCACCCCTTTGAATAAGACTTCCCTGGGGCGTTGTATTAATATCGTATTGGTCAAATCCCCTGATGGAATTGATCCCCCCAAGATAGAAGCGTTCCCAGTCAATGTCAGGGTTACCCTTTGTTTGGTCATCAAGATAGCCGCCTTTGGCATGGACGGCACCGGTAAATTTCCAGAAAATCGGGAAAAATATTCCCGTCTCCACTTCAACTTTGGTAAAATCGATTTCTCCGCCCAAAAATTCTCCGGCATACTGGACAGAAAATTTATTAATGGCACCATGGGTTGGCAGAAAATAGTGATCCCTGGAATCATAACTGATGAAAGGCTTGATACTGGAAGTTAAATAGCTCCCAGGGGTTACACTTGTTAGGGTGGATTGGACATCGGAAATATCAAAACTTTCAAAATTATACTCAACACCCACCGAGGTATAATCCCAAAATTGTCTGAAACCAGCCTTAAGGGTAAACCCTATGGCGTCCCGATCGTAATAGTCGTATTCTTTTTCAAATTTATAAATATCAGTACCTGCAGATATGGGTTTATCCATCAGCCAGGGTTCTGTAAAGCTTAGGTTGTAAAGAGCCGTTGCACCAGAAATTTTTGTGGTGAATCTTAGAGTTTGACCCCTGCCGAATAGATTTCGTTCTTCCACGGAGACTTGGCCATAGGGGCCGTCGTCACTGCTGAAACCACCGCCAAAGGAAAAGTTACCCGTGGATTTTTCCGTTACCTTAACCTCCAGATTTCGTTGATTTGGCTGATCGGTCATGGTAGGTTTGATATCAATATCCTGGAAATATTCCTGAACCCCAAGGTTCCGATGACTTCTCTGGATGCCAGCCATGTTGAAACGGCCCTGCTCCTGGACCGCCATTTCACGACGGATGACCTTATCCCGGGTTTTTGAATTGCCCGTAATGATAATCCGATTAAAATAGACCAATTCTCCCTTGGCAATCTTAAATGTAAGGCTAACAATTTTGGTTTTTTCATCCTTGTTGATCATGGGAGCGATATTTACATTGGCATATCCCTGGTTTGAATACAAATCGGTCAGGGTAAGTAAGTCCCTCCGGATCAGTTCCCGGTTGTAAAGACCGTTTTCCTGTGATGCCATTATAGCAAACAACTCTTCCTTGGTAGTCAGAATATCGCCTTTGATATCAATGGACCCGGTTGTATACTGACCTCCTTCATTGATTTTAAAGCTGATGGCGATGCTGTCTTCCAGAAGGGAAACCTGGGCGTCAGATACCTTTACGTCAATGAATCCATTGTTTTTATACAAAGATTCGATTCGGATGACATCATTGTCCAAATCGCTTTCTTTCAGGTCGCCGGAAGAAGTAATAATGGACCAGAAACCCTTTTCTTGGGTTTGCATCACATCTTTGATATCATCGGCATCAAAAAATTGATTTCCGTCAAAGGTGATGGATTCAATTTTGATTTTCTCACCTTCTTTAATTGTAAAGACAATGTCGGCCTGGTCATTTTTTAATGGGAGTATCTCATATGCGATGGTACAATTATGATAATTTTTTTCAGTGTACAGGCGTTTTATTTTTTCCACATCATTATTGATCTTGTAGACATTTAATATGGATCCTGTGGTGGTATCCACCACATCAAACAATTCTTCGTCCTCATACACATCGTTGTTTTTAAATTTAATATTTCGGACACTCGGTTTCTCTTTTACATCAAAAATTATTTCAACACCGCGGTCCAGGGTTTTCTTGGTAATGATCACATTGTCGAAAAAACCCATTTTATAGATGAGGGCAAGGTCTTCGGACAGGGTGTCAGGATTAATGATTTCACCGGGTTTGGAAGTCACTACCCGTGAAATGGCGTCGGCTTCCACCCGTTTATTTCCGGTTATTGAAATAGAAGCGATGACTTTTTTTTGAAAAAGTTCTCCAATAATCTCTTTCCCCAGTTCAGTTGTTGCCGAATTAAGACTTTCAATGGTCGGGGCCTGGGAGAAAAATGTTGTGGGAGGGTGTTTTTCATAAATATTGTGCATCTGGGCATCGATACTAACCCGGTTACCTGCAATAAAAATATTACCGGTAACGATTCTATCGACTCCAAGTTTAATCCCTTCTTGACGGAATTGTGAGTAATCCCATCCCTCCTTGTCAGTAACGTCCTTAACCAAGACAACTTTTGCGCCGTTCTTTTCAAGATCTTCCTTGAGCATTGCAGCCAGGCTTTCACTCAGCTTCTCATAGGTTAGTTGGTTGGGCAGATTATTGTTTTGGCTGGCTTGAATTGAAAAAGGAAAGACAGCCACTGCTATCTGCTGTTCTGCATATAAGGTACCGATCAGAAGTAGATAAACAATACATGTCAACAATAAGGTTCGTTTCATCACTTTGCTTTTCATAGATTTTTTCCCAAAATTGTTTCTTTTAAACTCATACCGATACTATTGCACCTTCATGAAGGGTCACCGTTCTTTCCATCATTTGGGCAAATTTATTATTATGTGTTACAACTATCACGGTCATGTCAAGTTCTTTATTCAGCTCTTTGAACAAGGTATGAACACTCTCGCTATTTTTTTGATCCAGATTACCGGTGGGTTCATCGGCCAGCAGCAGTTGCGGTTTCATGACAAGTGCCCTTGCAATGGCCACCCGCTGTTGTTCTCCCCCGGAAAGGTCTTCAACTCGATGTGAGCTTCGTGAATCAAGCCCCACTCTTTCAAGTATACTTGCGGCTTGTTTTTCAATCGTTTTTTTGTTCATCCCAGAGATCAAACCCGGGATCATCACATTTTCAATCGCTGTGAAGCCCTGGAGCAGATAATGAAACTGGAACACAAATCCGATCTGGGCATTCCTGAATTGAGCCAGTCGTTCATCACCCAGTGAAAAAAGGTCCTTGCCCTGGTATAAAACTTGGCCGGTTTCCGGTTTGTCAAGTGTGCCGATGATGTTCAACAGTGTTGATTTGCCAATACCGGAAGGTCCTACCACCGCAATGGTCTCCCCCCGGTAAATCTGAAAACTGGTTTCCTTTAGGATCTCAATGGTGGCAGTCTTGCTGGTAAATTGCTTGCTGACGCCTTCTAAAGAAATTATCGGCTGCTCAACATTTTCCAACTTGCCATTTCCCAAATGATCATTCTCCATCGGGTCACTATCCATATCGAATGGCCTCAACTGGATCCATTTTGGACGCCTTGTAAGAAGGGTACAAGGTGGACAAAAAACAAATAAAAATGGCACTTATTGAAATGATCATCACATCCATGTACTCCAATTGTACCGGTAATGTTGAAAAAGGATAGGCATCGGGGAGTTTGATGAAATCGTATTTTTTTAATACATAGCAGACAATTACGCCGAATAGTGTTCCAAGGAAGGTGCCGAAAATGCCAATGATCATTCCCTTTATGATAAAAATACGCCGGATAATCTTATGGGTGGCTCCCATGGCCTTGAGAACGGCTATATCTTTTGTTTTTTCCATGACCATCATGATCAAGGCGCTGGCAATATTAAAGGCTGCCACCAATATGATCAGGGTGAGGATGATAAACATGGCCGTTTTTTCAAGCTTTAAGGCAGAGAAGAGACTCTGGTTTATTTCCATCCAGTCCCGGATATAAAAGGGGTACTCAATGGTCGTTAAATATTTTTCCCGGATCTGTTTGACCCTGAAAACGTCATCCACCCAGATACCGATGGCAGAAATTTTATCTTTTGCCGCAACCAATTGCTGTGCCTGTTCAAGGTGTACATAGGCCAGCATACTGTCATATTCCGACATGCCGGATTCAAAGGTTCCCGTAACGATAAAGCGCTTCATGGACGGAATCTGACCGACCGGAGAGATAAACCCTTGGGATGACATGAGGACCACCTTGTCTCCTTTGATGACTCCCACAGAATTTGCCAGTTCCTTTCCCAGAATGATCCCAGGCGTAGCTTTATTGTCGGGACTTGTTGTCAAGGCATTTGCAAGTGCTTCAGGCGTAAATCCCTTGATCAGTTCAGATCCGTTTTCCGGGGTGATTCCCCTGACCATCACCCCGGAAAAAGACTGCTTTGTTCGTATCATGGCCTGGCCGAAAAGAATGGGTGATGCTACTTTTATGTGGGGATTTTCCTTGATGGATGATAGCAGAGGGCCATATTCATCGTAACTGCCTTTGTAATTCATTATCAGTATATGAGGCTCAAGTCCCAGGATTTGCTTTCGAAACTGGGTTTCAGCTCCGCTCATAACAGCGATAACCACCACAAGGGCCATGACCCCTACTGTGACACCGGCAACGGACAGAAACGTAATAAGAGAGATAAATCCCTCTTTCCTTTTGGCTTTCAGGTATTTTCCCGCTATGAAAAATTCAACACCCATTGAATTTAATTATTCTGTTTCATATGGGGGAAAAGGATCACTTCCCGGATGGAAGCAGAATCGGTCAACAGCATGACCAATCGATCGATACCGATGCCTTCTCCAGCTGTTGGCGGCATGCCGTATTCAAGGGCTTCCACATATTCAGAATCCATTATATGGGCTTCCGGATTCCCTTCGTCCCGTTGCTGAGCCTGCATTTTAAATCGATCATACTGGTCCTGGGGATCATTGATTTCAGAAAATCCATTGCCGATTTCCCTTCCGGCAATAAAGAGTTCAAACCGATCGGTAAGTTCTGGATCAGTATCGGATTTTCTGGAAAGAGGCGACACTTCAACAGGGTATCCCGTTATAAAAGTGGGCTGAATCAGTTTGGGCTCAACCAGGGCATCAAACAATTTAGTGATGATTTTTCCTTTTCCATCCTGTTTACCGAGCGGGATATTGCACTCCCCTGCAAATTTTAACAGGGCCTGGCTATCATTTAAAATGGAAGGGTCCATACCGCCAATCACTGAAAGGGATTCAATCATGGGAATTCGTTTCCATCCCTTTGAAAAATCCAGGGTTTCACCCTGATATTGAATTTGAGTGGTTTCGTTTACCTGCATGGCGATGGATTCAAACATCTCTTCGGTCAGATCCATGAGATCTTCGTAGGTGGCATAGGCCTGGTAGAACTCCACCATGGTAAACTCTGGATTATGCCGGGCTGAAACCCCTTCATTCCTAAAATTCCGGTTGATTTCAAATACGCGTTCAAATCCGCCAACCACCAACCGTTTCAGATATAGCTCCGGTGCAATCCGCAGGAAAAGTTCCATTCCCAGTGCATTGTGCCAGGTTTTGAAAGGGGTGGCTTCAGCACCACCTGCAACCGGCTGCATCATGGGGGTTTCAACCTCCATGAATCCTTTTCCTTCAAAAAATTTGCGCATGGCAGCCACAATCTGACTGCGTTTCAGGAAAATGTTCCGGGAGTGTTCATTCATGATCAGATCCAGGTAGCGCTGGCGATATCTTTTTTCAGGATCTTTAATTCCATGGAATTTTTCAGGAAGGGGCCGGACGGCCTTTGATAGCAGTTTGAATTCTGAAGCCAGCAGAGTCCACTCCCCAGTCCTTGTCTGGAACAAAGGGCCAGACAACCCCACAAAATCGCCTATATCCAGTTTTTTGAAAATGGCATAGATCTCATCTCCCACCCTATCCTTTTGGATATAGGCTTGCATCTGGTTAGATCCATCTTTAAATCGAATAAAGGAAGATTTTCCCATTTTATTAATGGCCATCATTCTGCCAGCCAAACTAACTTGTCGGCCTTCCTCGCCAAATGCCCCGGGTTCATCAACAAGTGCTTTGTTAATTTCCAAGATGGAATTAGAGGGTTTAAAATCATTGGGATAGAGGGAAACCCCGCTTTCCTGTAATTGATTTATCTTCTCTTTTCGAACCTGTAACAGCTTGCTTATTTTATCCATAGCCTCAATGCTTTCATATAGTTATTTTAGGTTTAATATGGGTGAAAATTTTTTATCCAAATGATTCAACCTTAAACCCAATATTAAATTAGATGCCAAAACATAAGTAAATATCCTGATTTACCAAGACTTGTCAAGATTTTGTTGTTGGACTAAAATTTTGTAGTGTGACCATTAAAGGGGGTGGCATTTTTAAAAATAAGGGTAAAAATGGTTCCTTTACCGGGAATTGATTCAAAATCAATCATTCCCTCATAGGTATCAATAATTCGATGAATAATGGAGAGACCCAGGCCAGTTCCTTCTGGTTTTGTTGTATAAAAAGGATCAAAGATATGGTTGGCTTTTACAGAGTCAATTCCCAACCCGTTATCCTTGATGGTTAAATAAATTCGCTTATTTCTGGGTGAATTCAGCCCGATGGTGATTTTACCTTTGTTTTCTATGGATTCCGCGGCATTTTTGACAAGATTCCATAAAATTTGTTTTAGATGAACCGGATCAATGATGACAAAAAGATCTCGTTCAAGTTTTGTTGTAATCTGGATCCGTGTTTTCCATTCCGGAGTGTTTAAAAACAGGATCACAACGTCTTTAATTGCCTGGGTCATATCCACCATGCTTGCATTTATGATGCTGGGTTTGGAAAATAGCCTGATATCGTTGGTGATTTGCTTAAGACGCTCGGTTTCCCTGAGAATGATTTGCATGAGTTTATCCTGATAGGATCCGGAAAGGGTGTCTTCTTTAAGCAATTGAATGGATCCTGAAAGGGAGGCCAACGGGTTTTTGATTTCATGGGCTATCCCTGAAATCATCTCATCCATAGCTGCCATCTTTTCCACGCGCTTGAGGTGTTCCTGGGTGATTTTCAAATCCTGTCTGGCACTTTTGAGCTGGAGGGAGAGGATGCTGCTAAGAATTGCCACGGCAAAGCAAGCGGAAATGGTAATGATAATCCGGTAAATAATCTGGTTTTGATCAATGGTCAGAGAAATGGGGTATTGTCCCAGAAACTGAGGGATAATCCTATAATACTCCAATTCGATCAACAGGGCGTATTGAAGACTTGAACAGGTGGCCATAACAAAACTGCCCTTTTGGAGCAAGAGCATGGATGCATAGATGATGACCAACAAATATAGAAAGGTAAAAACACTCTCAAAACTGCCGGTCACAAAAATAATGCCTGTCACCAGAAAAGTGTCCAAAATGGTTTGAAAATAGGCCAGTGCCAGGAGTTTCTTTTGCCGGTTTAACCAGAAAATATAAAAAATGGACAATATAAGTACAACCGCGGCCATATTATACAAAGATAAAAAGGGCTGGGCAAGGATGGATAAATTATCATTGGTGGAAAAAAACAGACTGGAGAATATCAACACAATGGCAAAGACAACCCTGGCAAGGATGATCCATTTTATCTGGACATAAAGATCGGAATTATTCTGAAATGAGTTGGTTGAAACCCGGTTATCCAATGGCGCCTGCCATTGAGAAAATGGGAAGGTACATGGCAATGACAAGTCCGCCTACCACCACCCCCAAAAAAACCAGCATAAAGGGTTCAATCATATCGGTGAGATTTTTAACTGCCTGGTCCACCTCGTCATCATAAAAATCGGCAATTTTCTCAAGCATGGTGTCAAGGGCTCCGGTGGATTCACCCACGGCGATCATGGAACACACCATGGAGGGAAATACCCCGCTTTCCAGGAGGGGATCGGCCATGGACCGGCCTTCGGAAATACCAGTTTTAACATCTTGTATGGCAAATTCCACAATTTTATTGCCAGATGTTTTACCGACAATATCCAGAGTTTCCAGGATTGAAACACCGCTGGTCATCATGGTGCTGGAGGTCCTGGTGAATTTTGCCACTGACACTTTTCGGATGAGAATTCCCATGACCGGTAAGCGCAGAAAAAGGCCATCCATGAATACCCTACCCTTTTGGGTGGCATAGATACGCTTGAGCAGAAACATTGTCCCAACCAGGCCAATAATGATATACAAAATATTACCAATCACAAAGTTACTCATGATCACTATCATCTGGGTCGGTAACGGCAGGGCCGAACCAAAACTTGCGAACATCTCTTCAAATACCGGAATGACAAATACCAGAATAATTCCCACCACAATAACAGCGACAGCAAGCGTAATAGCAGGATAGGTCATGGCGCCTTTGACCTGTTTTTTGAGTTTTGCCATTTTTTCCATATAGGCAGACAAACGGCCCAGGATGACATCCAATATTCCCCCGGCCTCCCCTGCTGCAATCATGTTGACGAACAATTCATTGAAGACTTTTGGAAATTTTTTAAGCGCATCGGCAAAGGTTTCACCAGATTCAACGGATTCTTTAATCTTTTTCAGATTCTTTTTAAAGGTCGGATTTTCCTGCTGGGCCTGTAAAATATCCAGGCATTGAAGCAGAGGAAGGCCAGCATCAATCATGGTGGAAAACTGTCTGCAAAATATGATGACATCTGTTTCCGTTACCTTGGGCTGGAGAAAGGCAATGTTTTCGAAGAGGTCTTTGGGTTTTTTTTTGACCTTGGTGGGACTTATTTTTCTTCTCTGGAGGCTTAAGCGCACCTGCTCGACACTTTCGGCTTCCATTTCGCCCTTTACTTTATTGCCTTTTGGGTTTTTCCCTTTCCATTCATATACGACGGCCATAACACTTCCTTTTTAAAGTTTTAATACCGCAGATGGTACAAAATCTAAGTATACCAGAATCACAACATTTGTAAAATCCAAACAGATATACTATATAAATTTCACCAATTTATTTCAACAGGAGTTGATTTTTGAGTAAAAAAAACAAAATCGTTAAGGCCAGCACCATTATTACCAGCCATGTGAATGCGGATTTTGATGCCATAGGCGCCATGCTGGCCGCACAAAAACTTTACCCGGACGGGATTATTATTTTTCCCGGGTCCCAGGAAAAAAGCCTGAGGGATTTTTTTATCAGCTCAATGAGTTATCTGTTCAATATGGCTGATCCGGCTTGTATTGATTTCTCAGAAGTATCCACCCTGGTTATTGTTGACACCCGGCGCAAAAACCGGCTGACCATGATCTCGGATCTCTTGGAAAAAAAAGAGTTAGTCATTGAGATCTATGATCATCACCCCGCAATGGAGGGAGATATAAAGGCCGATGTGGATATTTCAAAACAAGTAGGTGCTACCACCACTATTTTAAGTGAAATTATACAGACCCGAAAAATCAGTTTAACGCCTGAAGAGGCAACGGTAATGGCCCTTGGAATTTATGAAGACACAGGATCGTTTACCCATTCTTCCACAACCCAGGCCGATTTCATCCAGGCAGGTTTTCTGATTTCCTGCGGTGCCAGTTTAAGCACCATTGCAAGTCTGGTGGTAAAGGAAATTAAAGCAGAACAGGTAACCTGGCTCAATGAATTGCTCAACGAGATGCGTGTTCATAGAATCAACGGAGTTGAAGTAAATATTTCTACCATTTCTTCTCCCTCATATATTTCGGATCTTGCCTCCATTGTCCAGAAAATAGTTAGAATGGAGAACCTGGAGATTTTCTTTGCCATTGTTCTTATGGGGAACAAGATCGACATTATCGCCCGAAACAGAATACCGGAAGTGGATGTGGGGAAGATTTTGTCTGAATTGGGAGGTGGCGGACATGCCTATGCTGCCTCTGCCAGAATTGACAACCAAACCCTGCCCCAGGTAGAAATGTTGCTTCTTGAAAAGTTAGAGCACAAAGTTAAAAGCATTAAGGTAACCCAAACCCTTATGTCGTCTCCTGCCATTACCATCGCCCCCCATGAAAGTTGTGAAGATGCGGGGAAAATGATGACCCGCTATAATATCAATACCCTATTGGTTGTGGATGAATCCTGTGAATCCTATGAAGGATATATCACCCGGCAGGTAGTGGAAAAATTGGTGTTTCATCAATTGGCTAGGCAGCCGGTTTGTGAATACATGAATTCAGAAACTAAAGTTGTTTCCTTGGATGCGGATGTAGCTGAAATTGAGTCCAAAATTTTGGAAGGCAAGCAGCGGATTATACCGGTCATGAATGGTAAAAACATACAAGGCGTCATCACCCGGACCGATCTGCTCAATTATCTTGTTCAGCATCATTTTGAAGTATCCCACACCCCGGCCCAGGTTTCACAAAAACAACCGGTCAAAAAACGTCACATAGAAAATTTGCTTGAAAACAGACTCTCTCCCCAGACAAAAAAACTATTGAAAAGTATTAGTCTTGCGGGGGACACTTTTGGAGTGAACCTCTATGTTGTCGGTGGATTTGTCCGGGATTTGATGCTGGATCGGGATATTGAAGATATTGATATTGTGGTGGAAGGCGATGGGATTGCCTTTGCAAAATTTTATGCCGGACAGCAAGGATGCCGGGTCAATACCCATAAGAAATTTGGCACTGCCGTGATCGTCTTTCCCGATAAATTTAAGGTGGATGTGGCATCGGCCCGTGTGGAATATTATGCCACGCCGGCAGCGCTTCCCATTGTTGAAAACAGTTCCATCAAAAAAGATCTTGACCGTCGGGATTTTACCATCAACACCCTGGCGCTTTCTTTGAACCAGAAGAGTTTCGGGACCCTGATCGATTATTTTGGAGGAATACGGGATATAAAGGACAAAACCATCCGAACCCTCCACAATTTAAGTTTTGTGGAAGATCCGACCCGGGTATTTCGGGCCATTAAATTTGCAAATCGATTTGGATTTGCTATTGGAAAGGTAACCTCCACCCTGATTAAAAATGCCGTAAAAATTGATTGCTTCAGGCATTTGAGCGGCCTTCGGGTCCTGTCCGAACTAAAACAAATTTTTGGAGAAGCCAATCCCATTCCCGCCATTCACACCATGCAATCCTATGGCCTTGAAAAAATCTTACATAATCAATTGCTGATAACCCCTAGCACCTATGCATTATTTGAATCGGTGAACAAATCATTAACCTGGCATGACCTGCTGTATTTAGATGAACCCTATCCTCGGTGGGCGGTTTATTTTATGGCCCTTTTAAACCGCTGTTCCCATCTGGTGTGTG
This sequence comes from Desulfobacteraceae bacterium, assembly GCA_022712835.1. The sequence goes on along the minus strand of JAFLJU010000432.1, from coordinate 6,942 downwards.
ATCAAATTTGCCACCGGCTGATGATACCGGTAAAAGAAAAGATCCTGCTGATTGAGAAAAGATATACGGCGGAAAATAGATTGGCACTAATTGAAACAGCCTACCCCTTAACCCGCCAGGAATTGTATTGGGGGCTCATAAATTTTGACACTGAGTTCATCTTGTATATGATGGCCCTAACCAAAAATGAAGCGGTCAGAAAAGCTATTTCCAATTTTTATACCCGCCACAGATATGTGACGCCGATTCTTTGCGGCAAAGATTTGAAAAGGATGGGAATCAAACCGGGCCCTGTGTATACAAAGATTTCAAATCTGATTATCAACGAAAAATTGGACCAAAAACTTGCGACTCAGGAAGAGGAAACTTCATTTGTCACCCAATATATTATAGAAAACAAATTGATTGATTAAAACAGCGGTTTTTGATATTTCATTGTGTTTTAAATATCTTTAATTAACACCCTTATGATGACAGGAATATAAATGAAAAATGCAGATTTCTTAACCGGTATTACCACCAGCGGCACCCCCCATTTGGGTAATTATGTCGGGGCCATCCGCCCCGCCGTTGAATCCAGTAAAAACAAGGATCTGACCTCCTATTATTTTTTGGCGGATTACCATTCTCTTATCAAAAATCATGATCCGAAGAAAAGAGAACAATCTGCCCTTGAAATTGCAGCTGCCTGGATCGCCCTGGGATTGGATTACGAAAATTGTGTTTTTTACCGTCAGTCTGATATCCCAGAAATTCCCGAGTTAACATGGATATTAACCTGTCTAACCGCAAAAGGATTAATGAACCGGGCCCATGCTTATAAAGCGGCTGTCCAGGACAATGGAGCGGATCAGGATCCGGACAAGGGCATCACCATGGGGTTGTTTTCTTACCCCATTCTCATGGCCGCCGACATTCTCATGTTCAATGCCAGAAAAGTACCCGTGGGAAAGGATCAGATTCAGCACCTTGAAATGACTCGCGATATTGCTGGTCGTTTTAACCATCAATATGAAAAATTATTTATCCTGCCTGAGGTGGTTGTGGATGAATCTTCTTCGGTTCTGTCAGGGTTGGACGGAAGAAAAATGAGCAAGAGTTATAACAATTTTATTCCCTTGTTTGATACGGAAAAGCGGCTACGTAAAATGATCATGAAAATTGCCACCAATTCCCTGGGGCCCGATGAGCCTAAAGACCCCGATACCTGTACGCTTTTTTCAATATACAAGGCCTTTGCAACTAAATCGGAAACAAAGACCATGGCACAGCGTTATGCCCAGGGTATTGCTTGGGGAACCATGAAGCTCGAATTGTTTGAATATATCAATGAAATATTAAAAGAACCCAGAAGCCGTTATGATGAACTGATCAAAAACCCTTCTGATATCGAAGCCATATTACAAGAAGGGGCTATCAAGGCACGCGGATATTCAGCCCCCTTCCTGGATAAAATAAAAAAGAGCATCGGCCTCAGATCTCTGGGTTAGCCAGGGTTAGACCCTTGATCTCCTGGGGTGTCAGATAACGCCAGCCACTTTCTTTCAACCCACCAAGGTTGATATTTGCCATTCGGATTCGTTTGAGGGTATCAACCTTGGTGTGGAGGTGTTCTACCATTTTCCGGATCTGCCGGTTTCTTCCCTGTTTTAAAATGATTGAAAATTCATTAACTGCTATGCGCCTGACCCTGGCTTTTCTTGTTTTTTCCCCTTCAATGACGATTCCGTTTGCCATGGTTGTTAATTGCTGATCCGTCAGAGGGGATCTGGTTTTTACCAGATATTCTTTTTCATGGTTGTGGGAAGGATGGGAAAGACGGTTATGAAGTTCCCCATCATCGGTAAGCAGAACCAGGCCCACAGAGTCCTTGTCCAGACGACCGATGGGGTAAACCCTTTTTTTGATGGGCACAAGATCCAGAATGATCTTGGCATTTTTTTGGAAACAGGAGGTGATCACTCCCCGGGGTTTATTCACAGCAATATAAGTGAAGCCTTCCGAAATATCGGGCGGATTAACCCGTTTATTGTCAAAAAAGACCTGATCTTTTTCAGGATCCACCTGGGTTCCCAGGGTAATTATCGTCTCTTGATTCACCCTTATCCTTCCTTCCAGAATAAAGGTTTCCGCTTTTCGTCTGGAGCAGATACCGGCATGGGCTATAAATTTTTGCAATCGCATGGTTAGGACCTGTAATCTGCATTGATTTTAACATAATCTTCACTGAAGTCACAGAAGAGAAAACTGTCGGATTTATCCCCCAGATTTAAATCAAGAACCATATTAATTTCCGGGGCTTTCATGATCTGGGCAGCTTGTTTTTCTGCCGATTTTCCCTGCCAGCAGCCCCCTATTACCAAGGCAATTTCTTCAAAATACAGATCCATTTTATCCGGATCAACAAATGCACCCGACCGGCCAGCAGCAGCCGTAATCCTCCCCCAATTGGGATCCTCTCCATAAATGGCGGTTTTAACCAAATTGGAATGGGCAATGGCTTGGGCGGCTTTAAAGGCATCGTCTTGTGTTCCGGCACCCCTTACAGTGATCTGAACCACCTTGGTCGCCCCCTCCCCATCCCTGACAATCATTTTACCCAAATCAAAGCAGACCTTTTCTAACAGGTTCTGAAATATCGTCAAGCCAGCATCATCGTTTATACCTGTATTGCTGGCACCATTGGCAAGGCAAAGAAGGGTATCATTGGTACTGGTATCTCCGTCCACGGTAATCCGGTTAAACGATTTTGCATTGGCTGCGGTAAGCGCTGCATGTAGATCTTTTGCACTAATGTCAGCATCGGTCAGCACAAAGGCCAGCATGGTGGCCATATCCGGGCGGATCATGCCAGACCCTTTGGCTATTCCCAGTATTGAAAATTGTTTAACTCCCTGGGGGGTTTCAATGCTGCCGTTTTGCCTGGCAATTTTCTGGCAGGTGTCTGTTGTGAGAATGGCCTGGGCAAAATCTTCCAATAGATCAAAAGAGATCTGTTCTTTTAATTGGGGAATCCCTGTTTTAAACCGGTCCATGGGCAATGGCGCCCCGATAACACCGGTGGAAGAAACCATAACCAGATCTTCGGGAATATCAAAATTTTTTGCCACAAGACGCGCCGTTTCTCTGGCATCCAAAACACCTAGGCTTCCGGTAAAGCAATTGGCATTGCCAGAATTTACCAACACGGCCTGGCATTTTCCATTTTTAATAGTTTCTTTACCTATAATTATCGGTGCTGCCACCACATGATTCCGGGTAAACAAGGCCGCTGCTGTGGCGGGTGTTTCACAAAATATCAATCCAAGGTCCCTTCGACCATTTTTTTTGATCCCGGCAGGGATCCCGGCAAATTTAAACCCTTTTATACCCGGCATTTCGGTCATATTTTTTGGCTCCTGTTATATCTATTAAAATTTTTCTCACTCATTAAGCCCGTCATTATACCCATGATAAACAGCCGTGTAAATGGGTCATCCATAGTACCCAAGGCAAATACGTTAAATTTTTAAAAAATCGCTCCATCAAGGTCATACCTGGCACCGCAGGATAAAAAAAAACGCTGTGTAGTCTGTTCGCCCCAGCCAATGCAGGGATTGCCGGGGGATTGCTGAAAAAGTCCAATTTTTGCGATCAAACGCTAAAAACCATCAAGGAATCCCGGGCGCTTTTAACGTGGATATTAATCCAAAAACCTATAACAGAAATCCTGATGCCTTTAAAAAAGCTTCCATGCAATAATTGACAATGATCCTGTCTGTATTCTGTTTCTGTCTCCGGCCTAAACGGTTGACACAAATTAAATAAAATAATATTTGTATGTACAACACGAGACAAGATAATGTAATACCGTGCAACACAAAGTAATCAAAACAAAGGATGAACATGGAAACGCCCAAACAAAATTTTCTGGATACATGTCTGTTTTTTAACACCAATGTATTTTCCAGGCAATTGCTCAAGCTGGCTGAAGCACAATTTTCGCCACTGAAATTATCGCCTGCCCATGCGTCTCTCTTATTACTGGTTTTTGATGCCCCGGGAATCGGTCCCAAAGAATTAAGCCGTCTGTTGCAGTTAACCCCCTCCACCATTACCCGCTTTATTGATTCCCTGGTTAAAAATAAGCTGGTACGGCGCAAGTCCCAGGGGAAGTCAGTTTGTGTTTTTCCAACTGAAAAGAGCAAGGATATGCAGTCATCCATTGCATTGGCCTATAAAAATCTGTATTTACGCTATTCAAAGGTTTTGGGTGCAACTAACGCCATGGATCTTTCCAATCGGATTGCCCTGGCCAATGAACAGGTAATGAAAGCCCTAAAAGATCAGGAATACGATGAAACGTTGTTTTAAGCTGATAATTGAATATGATGGAACCCAGTTTTTAGGGTGGCAACGACAAAAAGAGCCCCCCACGATACAAGGGGAGTTGGAATCATCCTTAAGCCACATTTTGAATCAGAAAATTCATATCCGGGGTTCCGGACGAACCGATGCAGGTGTTCATGCCTTGGGGCAGGTAGCCCATTTCCATGCAAATACCCAAATGGACCCCCTGGTCTTAAAAAAAGGGGTGAATTCTTTGGTGAAATCGGCCATTGTCGTCCGGGAATGCTGTGTGGTGGACGAAACATTTCATGCTCAATACCAGGCAAAATCCAAGGAATACAACTACTATATCTTAAATAGATCCGATCCTTGTGCCATTGGTGCCGCCTATCTATGGCAGGTGAAAAAGCCTTTGGACCTTATCGCCATGAACCAATGTTGTGACATAATTACGGGGATTTGTGACTTTAAATCCTTTGAAAACACAGGCAGTCCAAAGAGATCCTCCATACGGGAAGTCTACTTTGCGGTTGTGGAAACCTTTAAAAAAGTAGAAACCTTAGAAAAACTGGAAAGCTTCGAAAAAGTGGAACCCCCTATAATAACAGGACCACTTGAAAAGGATCTGATTATTTTTAAAATATCAGCCTCTGGATTTTTAAAAAATATGGTACGCAATCTTATGGGAACATTGGTGGATGTAGGGCTGCATAAAATCAATCCAACGGAATTTAAGCAGATTTTAATGGCAAGGGACCGAAGCCTTGCCAGCCGAACAGCCCCGGCAAAGGGGCTATTTTTAAAACAGGTGAATTATGAATGATTTTCTTTTACAGTGATTATTTTTAGTGATCTTTATTTTAGTGACCTTTATTCTGGATCCCGGATTCTTTTAACATGATCATTGTAATGGGAAATAATATCGCGTCTGTAGATCAAACCAAGGAAAGCCCCATGATCTTTTTCATTCACAACGGGCAAGGCATCAATATTTTTCTGGGTTAGTTTTAATAGAACTGTGTTGAGGTCTTCGGAAGGGCTGGTGATAATGATGTCAGAAATCATGATATCCTTCATAACCACGAGGTCTTCGAGATGACTTGTAAAGATCACTTCCCGGATATCCGTGGATGAAAAAATTCCTGAAAAATTCCCCTGCCCGTTCATGACAGGAAAATAATGCTGCTTGGTGGTCTGGAAGATTTTTTTAAATTCACTAAAGGGCATGTCTTCATTGACACACCTTACATCCTTGATCAGGGATGTTAAATCTTCCACCTTCATGGTCTGGAGAATGTCCATCATGAACTCCCCGGCATGGGCCGGGGAATCAACTCTTGATTTGACCTGGTTTTCAAAAATGGTCCAGCGCTTTGCCAGCAGATAACAAAGAGAACACACCAGCAGGCTTGGCAGCAGCAGATGATAGGAGTTGGTCATCTCGCTGACAAAAATAATGGTGGAGATCGGGGTGTTGGAGACGGCTGTGAAAAATCCGGCCATGCCCACGATGACAAAGGAACCCGGATGGGTGACAATGGTGGGAATGAGCATATGAAAAATTTTGCCCACAACCCCCCCCATGGCACCGCCGATAACGATGGAAGGACCGAAAACCCCGCCGCTGCCGCCGGACCCGATGGAAAAAGAAGTGGTGAATATTTTGCCAAGGGCCAGGGCAATCAGGGTGGGAATGGCCACTTTATTAAAGATAGCGTCCTGGGCAATTCCATACCCGAATGCCAGGGTATAGGGCAGGAAAAACCCTATAATGCCGGTTAAAAGGCCGCCAATGGCAGGCTTAATGTGGTTGGGAACCTTTAGTTTTTTAAATAGATCAATCACCCCATAAAAGACTTTTACATACAAGGCACCGGTCACCACCAGGACGCCGGCAAGCACGATATAAGGGCCCAACTCCAGGGGGTTCTGGAATTTAAAACCGGGTGAATCAAACAAAGACCCCCAGCCAAAGGCCAAACAAAACAGGCAATAGGCGACAACAGAAGAAATTCCCGCTGGAATGATGACTTCAGATTCGAAATCAGGATCCCGGTAAAGAACTTCAGCGGCAAACAAGGCGCCTGCCAGGGGGGCACGGAAGATACTGCCCACACCGGCACCAATGCCAGCTGCCATCATGATGCGGCGCTCCCGTTCCGATAATTTTAATTTGGTGGCCAGAAAAGAACCAAATCCGGCACCGATCTGTGCTATGGGCCCTTCCCTGCCCCCGGAGCCCCCGGTGGTCAGGGTGAGGGTGGAGGCAATGGTTTTGATAAAGGGAATCCTGCTTCTGATATGCCCGCCTTTATGATGATAGGCGTCAATGGCGGCGTCGGTACCGTGGCCCTCAGCTTCCGGGGCAAAGGTATAAACCAGCCATCCGGACACAAGACCGCCAGCAGCAGGTAAAATTAGTAATATCCAGCGGTTAAACGGGGTCTGGGTGTGGGGTAACAATAAATGTTCGCCGGCAGGGGCACTGGGTCGATATCCTGCCATTAAATCCAGAAAATAATGCATGCCAAGGCCGCACAAATAATGGAAGAGAATGGCACCGCACCCGGCGATGATTCCTATGAGGACAAAATAAAAAAGCCATTTTCCTGC
>JAFLJU010000694.1 GCA_022712835.1 Desulfobacteraceae bacterium | reverse complement strand
GTCTGAAAGATCTGACAGTCTGTTTTTCCGTTCAAACAAGGAGAGTCCATGGCGAAGACAATATCGTTCCTGGGCCCGTTTGATCAAAATAATCAGTTTTTCATATTGCACAGGCTTGGTTAGATAGTCATATGCACCTAGCTTCATGGCGGAAACCGCCGATGTGATATCATCGCTGGCAGTTACAATCACACATTCCGTATCATAAAAAGATTCCTTTATCTGGCCAAGAAGTTCAAGTCCGGAAAGATGGGGCATTATTAAATCCAGCAGAACAAATTTGAATTGATGGGTTTCAAGCAGGGCCATGACTTCCCGACTGTCCGATGCAAGAGCAGGTTCTGGCATGCCCGCATCCACAAGAATCTCTTTGATGGTCAGCAAAAAACCGGTATCATCATCCACAATAAGGAGGGGGGATTTTTTTTCAGGAATGGACAGCATATCGGTTTCCTTGAGTTATTGGTCCGAGGACCCGGGGGTTAAATGTTCTATCAGGTTTCCAAAAAGGCTTAAAACATCCTGTGCCCTGTCAAAGATTTGATCCCAGTCTTCCTTTGAAGCAAGCGTTTCAAGTGAAGCAAGAGTTTCAAGCTCTTTTGCCGCCTGTGTACATAGGGGGGCATAAATCCTTGCCCCAGCCCCTTTCAGGGTGTGGGCCAAAAGATAAACAGACTGGACATCTTTTGTATCAAGGGCCTGTTCAAGTTTTTTCATCAACCCGGGGGTTTCCTTAATAAAAATTTCATAAATCCTAGCCAAAAGCAACTCATTTCCTCCCAGGGCAGCCAGGGCCTCTTCCCTGTCCAACATTCCCGGATCCATAATTGTTTTGAGCTTTGATTCCGGTATGGGGCGGTATTGTTCTATGATCTCATAGAGTTGGATCACATCCACAGGTTTTGGAATGAAATTATTCATACCGGCTTCCCGGGCTTTTAACTTAAATTCTGCCAGCACATGGGCGGTCATGGCAATAATCGGTATATCCCGGTTTTTCTCACCTGCCTCACCTTTTCGAATCTTTTGGGTGGCGGCCAACCCGTCCAGGCGTGGCATTTCTATGTCCATGAAAACCATATTGATTTCATGGATTTTTAAACATTTTATGGCCCCAATTCCATCTTCTGCCCGGATGATTTCATAGGGCATTCCCCGGAGAAATTCCTTGAAAACCTTGGCATTCATTGGATCATCTTCCACCAATAATAAGGTCATTGGTGGAAGATGATCCGTTTTTTTTGCCACATAAATGGAACCTGAATCACTTGGGATAGAGTTTAACTGTTTTTGTTCCCAAACCGGTTCTATAGGCAAAACCAGGGTAAAACAACTTCCTTGATGAGGCTGACTTGATACCTCCAGGGTACCGTCCAAAAGGAGGGCGACTTCCCGGCAGATGGCAAGACCCAGGCCTGTTCCGCCGTATTCCCGGGTAATGGATCCCTGGGCCTGGGTAAACCGTTGAAAAATTGTATCAAGCTGATCCTTTTCAATACCGATACCGGTATCCCGGATTTTAAAGGAAAGGTGAATGGAATCATTGTTTTTTTCCCCTCCTTCCATTATTGGAGGGCCACCTTTCTCAAAAGACACATGAATTGAAATACTTCCTTTGTGGGTAAACTTAACTGCATTTGCCAGAAGATTGGTCAGAATCTGAAAAAGACGTATGGGGTCAGATTTTACATAAACCGGTATCCCTTTCGCTGTTTTGAGGCTGAGCCCCAACCCCTTTTCCTTTACCTGGAGGGACCAGGAATGTTCCAATGTGTCCAGAAGTTCTATTAAATTAAAAGGTTGAGATTTAATCTTCATTTTACCGGCTTCTATGGTTGAAAAATCAAGAATATCACTGATGACATCCAAAAGATGTTTGGCCGAGGCCCTGACAGTATTAAGGTTTTCCCCCTGGTGCCGGGTCAATTGAGTTTTAAGGGTCATGTCCGTCATGCCAAGAATGGCATTCAAAGGGGTTCTAATTTCGTGGCTCAGGCTTGCCAGAAAATCACTTTTACTCTGGTTTGCCGCCTCGGCCGCCTCCTTGGCCTTTTCCATCTCTTTTTGGTTGGTGATACGATCGGTAATATCACGGCCATTCAGCACAATGGCTTTTAAGGCTTTGTTGTGGATAAGATTAATACAATTGGATTCAAAAAACAGATAATTGCCCTTGCAATGGCGGAACCTAACTACAATGGATTCCATGCCATCCCTTTCCATGAGCCGTTTGATCATGGTCTGCCAGAGATCAACGTCAGCAGGATGAATCAGATCAACCACCCGGGTTCCCTTGAGCTTGTGGCGATCATATCCCAGGATCGACGTATGGGAAGGGCTTTGATAAATGATGCCCCCATCGGGCAAAATTGCCTGGATAATATCCGTGCCATGCTCGGTCAAACACCTAAATCGTTCTTCCCTTCGGCGAATCATACGGTTCCAGAAAAAAAATACCCCTAAAACCACCAGGGCACCCAAGCCGATTTTAAAAACAATTCTTTGGATATAGGCCATGTCCACCCCGTGTTCAAAGCGGACTGAAAACCATTTTTGTCGAATATGATCCTGTTCCTGCTCGGTAATGGATAAAAGTCCCTTGTCTAGAATACTGGCAAGTTCAGGCCAGTCTTTTCTCACGGCAAAAGCAAGCCCGCTGTTATCAAAATCTGCGGAAGCTGCAACTTTAAGCCCTGTAAAATTTTTAGCCTGCATCTGGTAACCGGTCACGGCCAGGTTTCCAACATAGGCATCTGCCCGGCCCGATGTCACGGCTGCAAGTCCGGAAAGGGTTGCCGCCACCGGCAAAAAGATGATCTTGGGATGATTTTTTTTAAGAAAAGCAGCCACCGTATAGGGTTCAACAATGGCCACGGTTTTCCCATGCAGATCCCGCAATCCTCCGATCAATGGTGCCTGGCGCTTATTGACAATGACCCAGGGAAAAGAAAGATAGGAGCGTGTATAGATCATATATGGTTTTTTATTTTCAAAGGACAGGGCCGAAGGCAACACATCAATTTTGCGGGACAAGGGATCGACACCTTTTAGAACCTGTTCTAAATCAAGGCCCTGCAAAACTTCCATATTCAATCCCAGCCGCTTATTCAAGAGTGCCACATAATCGGAAACCATGCCTAAAAACCTGTCATCCTTTCCGATAAATTCAAAGGGAGGCCAAGAAGGGTTCACTCCCAAACGGATGGGAATACCCAATTTATGATGCTTTGCCAACCATTTTTTTTCCAGAACAGACAAAAGCACCTGGTCTTTTCTGGAACTAAAAAATCTTAAACTTTCCTCTCCTATCCATCTTTTTTCAATTTGAACCATTTTTGCCTGGGATATAGTGTCAAATCCCCTATCAATTATTTTGATTAATTCAGGATTATAGTGACGCCCCCCTGCCCGGACCTGCTGTTGAAACAAAGGACGTTGGCTTTGCGAGAACTCTCCTGGCAGACCCAGTCGACCGGGTAAAATTGACATTTCCTGGGGGGTTGCAAGAAATGCCCGGATGATTCCATCGGCTGCAGCTTGGATCAATTGACTGGTGGTTTCAAACCCCAGAATCCGGGCATGGGGT
>JAFLJU010000005.1 GCA_022712835.1 Desulfobacteraceae bacterium | reverse complement strand
AATGGCCTGGGTGACACCACCAAATCCCATTCGCCTTCTATATCTTTCCCGTCTCGAAAAAGAAAAAGGCGTATTTGAAACCATCGAGGCCTTTAAATTGTTGCTGGATGAACAATACGAGGTAACACTCACCATCGCCGGGGATGGTTCTATCAAAGAAGAGATACATGATTATATTGCCCGATTGGATTTAGGGGAGAAGATCTTTATGCCAGGGTATATAAGAGGAAACGAAAAGCGCAAAACCTTTATTGACCACGATATTTTTTGTTTTCCCACAGACTACGGAGAGGGGATGCCTACCTCTGTTCTTGAAGCAATGGCATTTGGGTTGCCAGTTGTCACAACCAGAGTCGGTGGAATTAAGGATTTTTTTAAAAATGATACAATGGGATATTTATCCGAATCAACCCACCCGATTAAAATTGCTGAATGCATAAAAAGGATTTGTTATGATAGAGACAAACTACATAATATTTCCTACCATAATCATAGGTATGCAAAACAGAATTTCATGGCATCAAAAGTGGCAAAAAAAATAGTGGCAATATACCAAAGTATAAATCTACCATAAATAAAAGTTGCAGTAGATTTGAATAAGCCAAGTACGATCGATCAATACAAAATTCAGAGGCCAAAAAAAATCATGATTATGAAAAATGAAAAACACCAGGCTGAATGGAAACAACGCTCAAAAAAGTTAGCAGGCAGTGAAGAGCTCGAAAGGATGCTAAAAACAGAATTATTTGATTTGACATGGAAAACATCCGTTGATTTCATTATAAAACAATTGGATCTGAAAAAAGGCATGAATATATTTGAAGCGGGCTTTGGCTGGGGCCGTTTAATCTATGGACTCAAATATTTCATACCGGATATTAGGATTGAAGGTGTCGAATTGACCCATGAACTATATGAAAAAGCCTGCTACTTAATGGAGGAAAAAAAAGTAACAAAGGTAACGCTGCATTGTGAAGATATTCTGAATCTTGGAGAATTTGAACCCAACCAATTTGATGCCATTTACAGCTCCAGAGTCTTGCACTATATCCAAGACAAACAAACGGCCATTGACAAATTATACAGGATTCTTAAGCCCTCTTCAAAAATATTGATCATTATCCCGAATAAGTATTGTCCCTACAGGTGGTTTACCTATGGAAACCCATTGTATTCAATCGTTGAATTAAAAAAAATGATGAAAAATGCAGGATTCCAAAATATAGAATGGGGTTCCATTGGCTATATACCTCCCTCCTTTGGACGGTATTCACATAAATCAAAACTCTATCTCCTTGAAAAATTATTTCAGAGAGTTCCTGGTTTAAATAAAATAGGCGGTTTGGCATATGCCGTTGGAACAAAAAAAGATTAAGTAATGACCACTCCCTATTTTTTAAAAAAAATTCAATCCCATGTCGTTGCAAATTCTGAAATGATATTGGACGGAAAAAATGATGTGATAAAAACCGTATCTATTTCCGAGATGCGCAGGCAAAATCGATACTCAAGCAGAATCGGTGGAAAATGTCTCATCGAATACCAGAATCCTTCGGGTGATCAAAAAAGAAAAACCATATGGATTAAACGGGTTGAGCAACCTGAAAAATTTTTTAATGTATTGTCTGACATTTATAAGCGCTCTGTAAAACAAGGGATTCATCACAATATCACAAAACCCTATTGGTATGATTCTGAACTTGGCATTGTTGCAATGGCATATTTTAATGGGACAACCCTCCTCTGGGCCACCTTAAAAAATACGCATATTTTAAACAATGGCATATCTCAAGACTGTTTGATTTTATACCAGCGGTTAGGGGAATGGCTTCAACAATACCACAAGGCCATGACAACCAACAAGGTGGTTAAATTCCACAAAATATTAAATCAGATCATTCATGGCTTAAATACCCAAACCTCTTTCAGCAAAAAGGAAGTGTCTGTTTTGTGCAGTCACCTTGATCGTATTGGAAACAATTTTTCTGACTCAAATCTTTGCCTGGTTAAACCACATAATGATTTTACAATAAGAAATATAATCATATCAAATTCAAGTTTTGCTGTCATTGACTGGGATGCCGCCATTCATCCGAAATTTCCAGAATTTTCATGTGTATGGAATGACATATCTTATTTTCTCATCAATCTCCAAAGCCTCTTTAGGTTTTACCCATTTATTTCAGAAAAAAAACTTGGCATCCTCATTGAACGCTTTAAAGATGGCTATTTCAAGGAAGATAATTTGATAAAAGACGACTATTTCCAGGAATTATTTTTTCTATTCACCCTGCGTATTTTTCTGGGAATCGACAGTGACAGATCCTTGCCCCGGATTTATCATCGAAATTTACACCCCATCTATATGAATAAACTTCGAAAATATTTAATAAATGGACGTGCCCAAATTATATAGTTGGATATAAGGTATTAATATTTTACCCTTACCAAGAAAGGAACACAAAAAAATCATTCAGTGGTATATAAACCGTCTTTCCAAGATGCCTCCACAGGAAATTCTATGGAGACTCCTGGAAAAAACAAAAAAGCTCATGGACAAATACATCCCCCATGGAAAAGATTCCTGTATTTCTCCTCCCGAAAAAAAAATATTTTTGCTTACTGCCCATTGGGATAATAAAATTATTGGGGCTCTTTTTTCCCAAAAAACCAAATACCATTTATCCATTGCTGACCAAGCCGTTACGAATCAATTAATTGCCTTTGGAATTGAAGTCTCCCATGGGAAAAAGATTGAATGGTTTCTTGATCCGGTAACCCAAAAATTCTGGCCAAAAAAATTCTGGGGGGATATTAATTATAGAGACAAAACCTTGGGGGGCGTCAAATTTGTATGGGAAATAAACAGACTGTATTTTTTTGTGTCTCTCGGCATATCCTACAGACTAACAAAAAACAAAAAATATGCGGATAAGTTTATCTGGTTTATCCGATCCTGGACGACGGGAAACCCGTATCCAATTGGCATAAACTGGGCCAGCGGTATTGAAGTCGGTATCCGTCTTGCCAACCTGGTATGGGCCCTTTCGTTTTTTGAAGACCATTTTTTTTCACAAGATGACCAAAAAGCGATTAATTCATTTGTAAAAAACCATGGAACTCATCTTCACCGATACCCTTCCAAATATTCATCCTCAAATAACCATCTTCTTGCGGAAGGATTTGGATTGTTTATTGCCGGACTGTATTTTCCCCACTTAAATCATTCAAAAAAATGGTTCACAAAAGGAAAAAAGATTCTTGATAATGAGGTAAGCCGTCAAATTTTAGATGATGGCGGAAGCTTTGAATTCTCAACCACATATCTTTCCTTTGTTGCTGATTTTTTCCTATTATATAAAATTTCATGCGACACCTGTGGTATCGAGTATAATCAGGCCATAAATGAGCGACTTGAAAAATCCTGTGGATTTATAAAATCGATTATGGATGTAAACAGAAATATCCCCAATATTGGAGACCAAGACAGTGCAGTACTTGTAAATTTTGGTCTGTCAAACTTGGAAAACTTTTCTTCGATTCTAAATACCGGTTCTTTGTTATTTTCGAGGAAAGACCTCTCCACAGAAATCCCTGACTTAAAAACATGGATTTTAACAGGGCATAAACAGGTTCATCCTAAAGCATCTGCCCTGAAGCAAAAAGCCGATAATACGCCCAATGAATCAAAAAAAGACCCCGAGATCGACGGCCATGGGATATCACAACTCCACAGGAAAAGCGGACTTGCTGTCATTAGAGGGCGAATAAATCGAAAAGAATTCCTTTTGATCGGCAATGCGATGCCTATGGGAATGGCACCGCTATACGCCCATGGCCACCTGGATGCACTTTCATTTACCCTTTCAGTTGGAGGTCTGGAGTTTTTCATAGACCCTGGCACGTACCGATACCATAGCGGAGGAAAATGGAGGACCTATTTTCGATCCACGGCAGCACATAATACGATCCGAATCAACCAACAAGATATGAGCGAGCAGATAGGAGATTTCATGTTTGGGAAACCCTACCAAATAACTGAAAATCGTCTTGAAAACAATAATGGATCTATTCTGTGGCGGGCAGGAGTAAAGGCAGAACTTAAAAAAAATCAAACGTCAGCGATCACTAGACAAATAAAATGGAAACAAAACCAGCTAATAATTTCAGATTATATTGAAACACAAGACACCGGATTGATAGAATGTTTTTTTCATATTCACCCCCTTTGCAGCGTTAAAAACAAGACGGGGGGAGAGATTCACATACAAAGGAACGGTATAAAAATTATAGTTTTACCGGATAGCAGGGGAAAAATTGAAATTTTTAAAGGATCCCATGATCCGATTGCCGGGTGGTACTCTGGTAATTTTAACGAAATCCAGGAAAGCACATCCATCAGGTTTTATAAAACACTGAACAATAAAGAAAGAATAATTACCCAACTAAGTGTGGAATTAGATGAATGAAAACTGTACATTCCATCAACAGCTATAATCCTGAACGATAAAAAGAGGTGGGCATGAAGATAAGTATCTTTGGACTTGGATATGTTGGAGTTGTCACAGCTGCATGTCTTGCAAAAAATGGTCATGCGGTTATTGGAGTTGATACGGTAAGTGTCAAGGTTGATATGATCAACAGAGGAGATTCGCCAATTATTGAAGATGAGATAGACGACATCATAAAATCCATGGTAAACAAAGGTAGATTGCAAGCAACGCTTGATCCAAAGGAAGCCGTAAGAGAAAGTGACCTTTCGATGGTCTGTGTGGGCACTCCCAGTCAATTAAACGGAGACATAGATACGCGCTATGTCCGAAGGGTGTGTGAACAAATTGGAACAGCAATTAAGGAGAAAGGCAGCCGCCATGTGGTGGTTATCAGAAGTACAATACTGCCCGGGACAATAAAAAATATTGTAATTCCAACACTTGAAACAAATTCGGAGAAACAGGTGGGGCCTGATATCGGTGTCTGCAATAATCCTGAGTTCTTACGGGAAGGAACCGCTGTCTATGATTTTTACAATCCTCCCAAAACAGTAATTGGTGAGATAGACAAAAAAAGCGGTGACCTGCTGGCCTCAATTTATGAGAACCTAAATGAGCCCGTTATCAGGACTTCAATTGAAATTTCAGAGATGATAAAATATGTTGACAATGTATGGCATGCCCTAAAGGTGGGATTTGGAAATGAAATCGGGAACCTCTGCAAACCAATTGGGATAGACAGCCACGCAGTTATGGATATTTTCTGCAGCGACACAAAACTCAATATTTCTCCCAATTATTTAAAACCAGGGTTTGCATTCGGCGGATCTTGCCTCCCAAAAGATTTGAGAGCGATTACCTACAAAAGTAAATCACTTGATATGAATCTTCCCATATTAAATGCCATCCTGCCAAGTAATAAAGCTCATATTCAAAACGGGGTGGACATGGTCATGGAAGCCGGAAATAAAAATATCGGATTTCTTGGGTTCAGTTTTAAGGCTGGAACGGATGATTTGAGGGAAAGTCCACTTGTGGATATGATTGAACAGCTTCTTGGAAAAGGTTTTGAAATAAAACTATATGATAGAAATGTTAATCTTGCAGCTTTAGTCGGAGCAAATAAGGATTATATCTTGAACAAAATTCCACATATCGCAAAATTGATGGTAAACACAATGGATGACGTTCTTGAACATGCCCAGACTTTGGTAATTGGTAACAATTCACCCGAATTTGTCGATCTAATGGACAGGGTCAATGAGAATCAAATCGTCATTGATCTTGTTAGGGCTGTTAACGGTAGAAACAGCAATAACGTTTATAAAGGGATTTGTTGGTAAACCAATATGAAAGTGCTAATAATTGTTGAGAATCTACCGGTACCCTTTGACAGAAGGGTATGGCAGGAGGCTACAACACTAAAAGAGAACGGACATTCTGTTTCTATCATCTGTCCTGTAATGAAGGGATATATAAAAAAATTTGACAAAATTGACGGAATCAATATATACCGCCATCCGTTACCCGTTGAAGGCAGAGGTGCCGCAGGATACCTGGTTGAATATTTATCCGCCCTTTATTATCAATTTATCCTATCAGCAAAAATTTTCTATCAAAATGGTTTTGACGTAATCCATGCCTGCAATCCACCTGATAATATTTTCATTATTGGGGGATTTTACAAATTTTTTTTTAAAAAAAAATTTGTATTTGATCATCATGATATATGTCCAGAACTATATCTCGCAAAATTTGGGAAAAAAGACCTTTTTTACAAACTGATGCTCTTATGGGAAAAATGGACGTTTCAATTGGCTGACATTTCTATTGCTACAAATGAATCTTATAAAAAAATTGCCATCGAACGAGGAGGGATGAAACCTGACAATGTTCATATAGTTCGTAGTGGACCTGATTTGAATAGAACTAAAAAAAGGCCTGTAGATACAAAATGGAAAAATGGCAGAACTTTTTTGGTGGGATATGTTGGGGTAATGGGAGCTCAGGAAGGGCTTGATTATTTGTTAAAAGGAATCAATTTTCTTGTACACACACAAAAAAGAACCGATATCCAATTTATTCTTGTGGGGGGGGGGACTGAACTCGAACACCTTAAAAACATGGCGATAGAACTAAAAATCAAAACCCATGTCACTTTCACTGACAGGGTACCCGATGATACACTAATGGAAATTTTAAGCACAGCAGATGTATGTGTGAACCCCGATATTGCAAATGAAATGAACGACAAATCCACCATGAACAAGATAATGGAGTATATGGCACTTGGTAAACCCATTGTTCAATTTGAAATGACAGAGGGAAGATTTTCGGCAAAAAAAGCCTCTTTGTATGCAAAGCCCAATGATTATAAATCTTTAATGGAAAGAATCATTGAAATTATAGATAACCCCAAAAAGGGCAAAGAAATGGGCGATTACGGAAGATTGCGGGTTGTATCAAAACTCCAATGGAAGCATGAAATTCCAAAGTTGCTTGCCGGCTACAACGCCCTAAAATTAAAAAAATAGAATCTCAGGTTTCCAAAAGCTGTTCATTTCCTCGAAGATATGCAATTTGACCGGCAGCCAAAAAAAATAGATATACAAAAATATTTTGAACAAATACATCCGTGTAAAACATTGCCAGCAAAAAAAGGACTGAGAAACTTAGCATTCCTAAAGCAAAGGCGCCCATAAAACCATCTTTTTGACACAATCGTACTGCATCAAAAAAAACAAAAACAGGGAATAAAAACATGAGAAGAACACCTGCGATACCAATTTCCCATACAAACTTTGTAAAAGAGACGCCTTTCGCCCCATAATAAGCGCCTTCTCTAACATATTTACCACTAAGCTTCCTGGTGAATCCCTCCGATACATTTCCGGCCCCACGCCCAAAAACCAAAAACCTTACGTCCTTTTTTGCATTGTCAATTGCATACCGCATTGGATCAAAACGAGTCCTGTTATACCTCGCCATACGTCCCGGCATGCTAACAAAGGTCTCAATACCATATCCCCAGCGTTTCTCCTGGTAAAAATTGTAGATACCTTTTAACACAAAAAAAGAAGCTGAAAAAAGGATCACAACAAACAAAATACGAACCATTAATTTTAACTTCCCCTTAACAAATAATGCAGGAAGGATTAGGACAACCGGCATCAAAACAAAGGTTACCTTTGTTTCATTCAGGGTTGTGGGTAAAAACACAACGATAAATAATATTAGAAATACCGGTAAGGAAAGTTCTTCTTTTAAATAGAGCCCCACAATAAAAGAAAGAACTATCAATAAAAATATGGATAATACACCAGAAGCATGGGCCCCAAGAGTCCCGCCCATGGGATCTCCAGATAGCGAACCAGCAAATTCAAAAAATCGCTGCCAGAGTACGACGGGAAATTGAATCATTGATAAAACGAATAGGATAATAATTAATTTTCTAGCATCTTGCTTTGAAAATGGAAAAATGATCGGCAGTAAAAAAATAGGAACAAACTTCGTGTAAATCCTGAGCCCGGATAATATTGTCCACCCACTGATGTCATTTAAAAGAAAACCGATGAATATGTGGGACAGATACAGTAATAGCAGAAATCCATATTTAATTGGGAAATGGATCTGTTTTGTAACCGCTGTTCTAAATGGAATGGACACAGCAATTATTATTGAAATAAACTCTGGCAACCAAGTCAACTGACGGATTCCAATTCCATATCTAAAAAAGAGCCAATCCAAAAGAAATATACTTAATATGAGTAAATAAAGTAAATAATTAAGCATTTTAGACTCTTGTATATATCATATAAATTTATATACCCATCCGGGAATAACTTGTTGCACCCGATTGAGGACAATCCCTCCAATCTCACATTCATCATCCTGTAAAAGGGATTTAGCTTTTTCCACAACCGGTCTCTGGACCTCGGCAGATTGTAATATTAAAAAAGTCAAATCGCAGGCAGGTGCGACAGATAGTGCGTCAGGGGAGCTAAGGACAGGGGGACAATCTATGAATATATAATCAAATGACTCTCGGCAATAATTGAGCAAGTGTATTACATTTTCTTGCTCCAAGTTGGCCAAATGATTCATTTTTCCACTGCCACATGGAAGAAGAAAAATATTAGAACTTATGGCTCTAATTGCCTCATTCAGATCAACCCTGCTGTTGAAAACATCAACGAGACCATAGCTGTTATTGGGGATATTAAACAACTTCCCCAAACTAGGAGATCGTAAATTCGTATCAATCACTAAAAACTTTTTATCTGTTGCCTGGGAATTAACATAATCCACCAAATTCGCCACTACCGTGGAAACCCCTTCCCTGCCCCTGCTACTAACAAAATTAAAAACTTTATAAGCTTTCTTTTTATGATAATACAATATTTTTTTATACAGATCGCCTGTTTGTTTTTTATTTTTCAAATTTAAAAATCGCCATCCTGTTGAAGATTTTTTGTCATCCAGAGGATCTGCATAATATTCAAATGCTGGTGTTGTTTCTGTCCGTAACGAATCTCTTTGTTGATATCCCTCGTTTGGGACCCCATCATTTTGAACCCTATATCCCCCATTATCAACATCTGAAACCGGTTGGCGATATTCCCCTCCTTGAAGATAGTTATCTCTAAATCTATCTTGCCTATCTATATCTTTGAAACTATTGTCTTCCTGGCTTGGATCCGTACCCGTAAATTGATTCGCATAAGAACCTAGTGGTAAATTTTTCGGGGGGTTCTTTAGTCTTTGCTTTTTTTCTTTCAAAAAATCCTGATCAAAAGTATTTTGCCAGTTAATTTCACTCATAATTTATATCTCTTGTTGTAATTTTACCTATGTTTCACCATAGGAGGGTCTTTACATATTAGTTAATTTCATTATAACTGCAAACCACAGGCAATGCTAAAATACTTTCTACATCGTCAGATGTTTTCAATTTGTGGTCAACCGTTTCCAACAAAAAGGGGAGGATAAGTGCGGCAAAAAACCCTAAAATTATTGATACCTCCAAGGCAAGTATTTTATTTGGCGACTTTGGACTTTTGGGTGTGGTTGCTGGTTCTGCAATAACAACATTTGATAAATCACTGTCATCTCGTTTAGCAAACAACCTGGAATCCTCTTTTTTCTCTCCATATTTTAAAAAATTCCTCCTTGCGATTTCCACGTCCAGTTCAAGCGCTGTATGGGATTGTTTTTTCTGTTGAAATAAATTTGATTGTTCTTTTAAACTATCAATTTTTTTGGCAAGCAGCACTCTTCTTATCTGAAGGGTTTTATTTTCCATTACATCAGTTCTGGTTACCCCGATACTCTCTCTTTTGATCTCTCCACGCAACATCCTTATTTGGTCATCAATTTGCTTATATTCACGACTTTGCTTTGTAAATGTCTTACTTATTTCAGTCCGTTTGATCAAAAGGGGGACCAACCCCCTTGCCAACTCCACGATAACCGGCATGTTCCTCATTTCCCTCGTAAGAACAAAACTATCCCCATCAACCGTTAATCCACCCTTTAACAGGGAAATTTTAGCGTCCGCTTCTGCAATGGACAGTTCGAGATTTTTTAACTGTTTTTGAAATATTGAAATAAGTTCAATATTTGCCGATGTCTGACTCTCCATATTCACAATATTAAATTGACGATTAAAGCCCTCCAATTTTTTTGTAGCCGCGTCCATTTTTATGCTGTAATACTTTTTTTGCTCATCATAAAACGCCTCATTTCCAACAGATGAAAACGTTTGATTCCGATATTGCAGGTAGGTTTTCAATAGTCTATCAAGCACTACTCTAACCTGATTTTGATATGGCGACTCAAGGGAAATCAAAATCATATTAGAACTAAATACAGGATCAACATTCAAAGCACTGAACAGGGATTTGATTTCTCTTTCTGAGCCAGCTAATGGCTTTTTGGTTAGTTTTAGCTTCTCAAAAAAATTTAGTTTAGTGTTTCCCCCCCGGGATTGTTCTGGAACTGTCTCTTGTTGTTGGTAATATGCCACCAAACGTTTAATAACCACATCGCTTTTTAATAACTCAATTTCGGTATTAATATCCTGGCTACTTACCTGGCGGGTAAGATATTGGCGTGGGTCTTCACCCGGAGAGATAACAAGCTCGTCAGTCGATTTTGGAAGAATCATAATTTTGGCGGTACTCTCATAGAGGGGAGTCCGGGTAAAAGAATATAAACAAATGCAAAAAACAATAAGACAAAATATAAAAATGGCTTGTTTTTTCCAATAAAACCAAACTCTCACAAAATCTCTTGTTGATTTTAATGTCGCAATTGCCATGTGCTGATATCCTTTTTAAAATGATCCATTAATTTATTGGTTTTACACTAATTGTACTGCCGTCAAATACAGATCCACCCAAAGAATATGGACCAATAAGATTACTGGGAATCATGTCATTTATATATTGTTTGACAAACAAATTAGCCCTGGCAATAGTTGATTTCGGCACATGCACCACATCGTATTGATTAAGAATTATATCCTGACTCATGTCCCCATCATATAAAACTTTTTTCATATCCACCAGCCGTCCCCATGGTCTTCTTTGTTTGTCTCGACTGATTACTAGAATGGTGCTTCTCTCTGCTGTATCCTTGAATCCTCCGGACCTTGAAATCAATTGGGCAATCGAAGTCGTACCATCTATTAGATATTTATTAGGCTTTTCTACCTCACCCATAATATATACCAAATTGGCTTTCATAACTTTTAAAATCAAGGTAATCGTTAAATTATCCACCTGAGCCTGATATTGCTTTGTGAGTATCCTTTTCAATTCAGGCAGCGTTTTCCCCCCTGCCAGGACATCGTTAATAACTGGAAAAGACAGATATCCGTCAGGTCTGATCGCGGAAAGCTTACTTTGGCCACGGGATGAAGTTGTTATGGCCCTTTTTAAACGATCAATCGTTCGGTTGTACTCAATCATTGTAACGGTAACAATCGGCTCAATAAATTCATTACTATAGAGTTCTGTGATTTTATCTTCCAGTTGCAAGGGAGTTAATCCCAATGCAAACACAGCCCCTTTTTTAGGCATTGTGATATTTCCGTCAGGCCTAATAGTTAATTGACGCATCATGTCAGGATGGTATGCAAATTCTACCTTTAAAACATCTGCAACCGATAAATAATATTCGTTGGTATCGGGTTTGGGAGTATAATGGTAGACAATTTCCAGAACATCACCCGGGCCAAGTTCATATTCATGCTCTATTTTTGGCATGGGTCGATCATAAACGATATCTTCAGTAATGCCGACTTCTTTCCCGCAGGATGCACAAACCACAACCATTAAGACAAGGACCGAAATAAATTTTAGTTTTTGGAACATATTGATCTCCTGTTAAAATCTAACATTTTTCCTGTTTCCCAATAATTTATTCATTCTTGTCTATCATTCAATTTTGCCGTTTTTGAAACTTAAATTCCAACCGCCGATTTAAAGCGCGTCCCGTCGGGTTATCATTCGTTGCAACTGGAATGGAATAGGAATGCCAACTGATGGACATTCTGCTGGGATCAATTCCCCTCTTCACCAAATAATCAAGACCCGCCTTGGCACGGCGTTTGGACAATTTAATATTATAATCCATTGAGCCAAAATTGTCGGTATGTCCACTGATATGCAAATCCAAAAAGGGGTACCTGGTAAGCATTCCCACTACCTGCTCCATGGCGATGAAGCCTTCTGGTTTCAGGGTATACTTATCAAAATCGAAGAGCACATCCGATAGAAACACCAAATCCCAACAACCATTTTCGCCGACCTTTAGGCCTGGTTTTGTCCCTGGGCAGTCATCGATTGCATTTGCAATCCCATCACCATCACCATCACAGCCCTTGTCTGGTTGGGCCCGGGTCAGAAATATTTTCCTTACAAAATTGTCCATTTTTTCTTTATCCATCAACAAATCACCGTTTACCGCAAGTCCGCACTGCCCTCGCAAGGCAATTCTATTCATAACTCTTCTGCCATTGGGAGAATTACCGATAAGAATTGTATAGATACAAATATTATCTCCATACCTGGCCTTTAAATCTTCAGCAGCAAGGACCTCTTTCTCTCCCATACCAACCCCGTCACTGATTATAATTACTGCTATTTTCCCTTGTCTATCGTACCAATCTTTACCGGTAGCTTCCAGGGTAAATCCAAGAGGACTTACCCCATCTGCCTCAAGGATTTTCCGTATTGCTCGGGAATATTCTTTTTTATCATATTTCAAAAATGCTTTATTATCATTTGCTTTTAACCCGTAATTAAAGTTGACATAGACAGGATAACCAAATGTCCTGAGAGTTCCTGTATAATCCAATTCTGGGATAGCCTGGTTTAAACCCTGGGCAATTTGTTTGGCAAACTTAAATTTACTATAGTGGGAGTCCTGGTGGCAGCGGTTGCAATCCAGAGCATAGGCTTCATCTGCCTTTTTGACTGTGCTGGGTTTTTCGTCTGCTTCGGAATTGCTTTTGACCGAAGCTGTATTCTTTCTTTCAAATTCATGCCCCCCATACCTCACGGCATGTTTTTCGGCAAAGCCAGGATCCTGGTAATCACGATGGCAGGCAATACACTCATAGGATGCTTCATAGACTTCTGTCATTGACGCAGATGGATCAAAAATAATTGTAAAATTATCCACTTTTTTCACATACCCTTCTGCATCAACAGGCTGATAATCTTCAAAATCAAACTGATGGTATCCTGTTGTGGCAGTCCCAGGTATTTTTTCGCTTTCAACGGACGGAGTATGGTTTACACATCCCAAGAAAACAATACAAACAAACAATATCGTTATTCCTGGTTTTATCCACTTTAGCATTTATCTTCTCCTTAGCTGATCATTTTTCCGTTTGTTTCTTCCAATACCCGGCCTAATCTTCCTTTAGTCATCCAGTTAACGATAACCTTCCATGTCACATTAATTTTTCCGTCAGCAGTATTGGTTGATATTTTTTTCCAATGTTCAACTCTTCTTTTCTCTTTATCGCATATAAGTTTGGATTTTTTTTATTGATATTTATTATATCATTTTTGGATACCATAGCGAAATTATCAATTGGATAAAGATATTTTGATGCAGGCATAATTACTTGCCCAGCTGGGTTCTGTAGGTTATATACTTCATTTGATTGATTCTGATTAAAAAGATAGAACAATAAAAACAAAATGAAAATACTTAAGAAGACAATGATACTCATTTTCCCAAATCGGGACCCAACATTCGCCAGATTATTTTTTCCCTTTTCTTCTCGGAGCGGCAACTCATTTCCATACTCCCTTTGCTGTGGCGCTCTGGCATAAGATTCTTGGATCTTGGGTCTTTCATTCGTATATTGCTGTTCTGATCTGGCTTCACGGTTCTGGTTGTAGTTATAATGTGAAGGTTTTCTATCCCCCCCCCCATAAACCATATCTTTTGACAATGGCACATTTCGAGGTTCATTGACTGGCTTCACAGGTGCGATAGTTTCAAGGTTACGAGATTTTTGTACCTTCTCAACCCCCATCAAATTCCCCATTTCCATAGCTTGCTGAACAAGTGCCTGGTTTATCACATTACACCGCTCACTGCTGGCGACCAAAAGGCAATTATCACAAATATTATTAATCAGCCGTGGGCTTCCCTTACTTACGGTTTGTATGAGGTTTATGGCGTCATCGTCAAAAACCGGGGTACCTGTTGCACCGGAATGAATCAACCTAAAATAAATATACTCCCTTGTTTCTTCAAAGCCAAGGGACTTTAGATAATAAATTCGCTTGATCCGTTGCCCGAATGCCACCATTTTTTTATATTCCAACATTTTAAAAAAAGAATGGTGAGCAAACAAAATTATTCTAATGGGGAAATGGCCAGAAAAATTATAACTGGCGAACAATCTGAGTTTATTGATAAAATCATAACTAAACTCCTGGACATCGTCGATTATGACATAAACAAATTTCTTTTTCCCATCCGTTTGGTTTTCAAAATAGTCGTAGATATCCTGCTGGAGTCTTGGTTCTTCAGACGTTTCTGTCCCGTATCTACCGATGGGAATACCCAGGCGCACGAGTATCTTTTCCAGAACCATCATAAAATTATAGGTAGGTGTTGGGACAAACACTGATGGAAGGTGACTGTTTTTTTCTAGCAATTTCATGAGCTTGAGACACAAAAGCGTCTTACCCGCACCGTATTCTCCCGCCACAAGCAGGATAGGTTCATTTTTAACCAATCCCTGAACCAGATAATCCCATCCATTCTTATGGGGGTTAGACTTATAGAAAAGATCGGGCGAGGGATGGCTGTCAAACGGCTCTTTTTGCATAAGAAAAAATTGTTTATACATCGAATACGTCCCTATTTTGAATTACCAAGGTTATATATTCTTCTCCCACTTTTTAGTTACTCCGTATCATTTGGGAAGATATCTTCAAATTTCAATTTCTCCCCGGCCAAAGCCTTTTCAGCATTCAATCCATTGATGATTTTGCTTTTTGTCACACGGGTCGGATCAGCAAGCAATCGTTCGGTCTGACTGATCACTTTGGTACTTACATTCGCCAATTTAGAAAGCGCCGTTATGGTGAGCCCGAGCTCTACCCTGACCTTTTTCAAATTATTTCCTTGAAGTTCTGGATTTTCCATGTAGTTAAACACGCCTCCCCTCCCTTTAGTCCGTTCTTTTTTTGGAACCGAAATATTCAATAAACACAGGCTTTGTATTCTTTGAAATCCTTTGTTAAGTTTCACCCGGAGGGTGATTACTCCATGGGATGGTTCAATCAATAAGCTTATAATTCCAATATGTCAAGTTTTTTTTGAATCAATTTAAACTTTTATCGAATTACCCTTCTAATATCGGAAATTTCCGGAAATTATCGGTATTTCCCAATCAAATCTTTTCCGATTTGCATCAAAAGAACCACTATTTATTTTTTTTGCAATTTCGGAGAAAAGATCCAAATCACATCCGGGGAGAAATTAATTCCCAGGGACTATGGCACAGAAAACCGCAATGCGAAAAAATTTTTATTCACATTGCGGTTTTTGGATTTTTTTTAAATTAGATAATCTGACAAGACACGGTTCAGTTTATTCAAACACCCCGTGTAAAAATGATCACATTCCTCGATCACCTCAAACTGCGGATTTATTTGCCACCGCTGGATGGCTGAGCTCACCATGCTACTGGGTGCGACATCATCATTTGCACCCGTGACAATAAGACCCGTCAAAGGCATGGATAAAACCTCATCAAAGGACATAAACCCCAGGGGCGGAGACACCATGATATGGTCTTGCAAATCGCACCCTGAAGATACCACCGAAGCATTTATTCGCGCCCCAAAAGAATATCCGGCAAGATAAATAATAGAAACACCTGAGGCTTTCAAATATGCCAGGGCGGCCCTTACATCGTCCTCTTCTCCGATACCGTTCTCAAACATCCCTGAGCTTTTACCCGTCCCTCTGAAATTAAACCGCAGTGTTGTGAACCCTTTCTCAAAAAAACTCCGGGCGATTTCTTCCACCACAGGGTTGTCCATATCCCCGCCATACAGAGGGTGAGGATGGGTGACCACCACACCCTTTCCTGAAGAATTTTTTTTCAGCAACCCCTCAAGCCTGATATCGCCACACGCAATAACAACAGATTTTTCCATTTTACGGCAT
>JAFLJU010000392.1 GCA_022712835.1 Desulfobacteraceae bacterium | reverse complement strand
TTAGCAAATTGTTATGCGCCCTCACCTGCCAAACGCCTAGTGATTGAGTACAAGTGCCAGCTGGCGACAACGTTTACTGATATTTCAAAAGCACAGTTACAGGTGGGGGATTAAAAATCTGCTTTGAATTCTGGGTATCATTTGCCAGAAGTACAATCCCAAATTGCCCCAAACAAAGATAAGTAATATTAATTGAATTTTGCAATTTCTCAGGCTCAGCATGAACGAAACCGAAATATGGTCAATTTACGAGCCGGGGAATGTAACGTCTAGTATCAGCTGACCCAAGCAATTTTACCGACCAAAGTGATACGCAGCTGTGAACTTGGATAACCTGTTATGGTAATTTGAAAAACCGCGCTGCTTGGGGTCAGCTGCATACATTTGTTAAGATTTTATTTATATTCATGTTTTATAAACCCGTCTCTTGCCTTTTCAAGCTCTTCAAATAATATTGAATGCTTTTTTTGTAATTCTATAATTGGTTGAGTTTCCTGTCCACAAAATCTCAACAATTGCAATAATCGGAGTTGAGAAAAAGAACAAATGTCTGATACGATTCTAGCACAATGAGCCAATTTTACAGCTATCTGATCTTCTTTAGTTCTTTGATATCTCTCCCATACCATTCCTACCCCATCACCATCTTTGTGTATGAGATGACTGCTCATACCATAGTTGTGAGCTAGGTGTACCAACACGCCTAATTTATCTCGGTCAACTTTTAATAAGTGAGATGTTATTCCGAAAACAGACCATTGTTGTTCTAGTGATTTTCTTTCTTTTCGATTTGTTCCCCTTCTATAGCTTTCTATTTCGTCTTCTGCTAACAGTAGTTTTTGAAATGGAATCCATTCATCCGAATCAGAATTTTCAACAGAGTTAAGAAATGACTTGAGTCGTTCGTGGCGTTTGACTGATGAATAATCTGGTAATATATGCCAATATTCATATGCTTTTTCTTTCACTCTTTCAGTTGAACCGAATAGTAGGTAGACATATTTAACAGTACCTTCCATTATTGATCTGTTAATAATTTCTGAGTCCCATTCTTTGCCAGATTGAATCAGTAAAAGAGAACTTTCGCTGCTTAAATGACAATCAATGAATAGTTGGGAACTTACGAATCTTACGAATGGGTCTAAATCATGGTGATTTTTGTCAAGGAAAGGAGCTGCGATATCGTAGCATTCACCTATGAAATGACTGGATAAACCGGACCAAGTTTTCAATATATCAATTATTTTTTCCATTTAGACTTAACGTTTTGGAATAAGGGGCTTGTGGAGTTTGCAGCACCGCCCCTGGACGCACAACAAACTATAAAAAAACAGACGAATTTCAGGAAAAGGTGCTGCCCGCAAGTCCCTCTTGATTTGTTTGTTCTATTTTTTGGAGCACGAATTATGGGTAATGCAAATACAGCTAGTTCTCTACTTGAGTGGGGTAAAAAACATAAAACACAGTCTGATGCACCTCAAGTTTTTGTGCATCAGACAGAAGCTGATGCAAAAGAATTTGTTGCCAAGCGTATTAACAGTATTGCCGCCAACTGCGTACAAAGGTCACCAAGTTTTTCTTCACTTGACCCAATTATTGAGGAAATGAAGAAATTGGAAGAATACGAACTGGCTGAGCATAATACACGAATATTTTTTAATAAGTTCGTAAATTATAATTTGGCTGAGATTTACAAACATGGGTTTGGTTGGCGAAGGTTTTTTATGTTGTCATGGTGGAAATTTAAATTTAGCTCTGAATCGAAATAGAACAAAGAGCGTTTTATCATTCGTCCCGCCCCAGAAAAACCCCGTAACAAAACTCCATACCTGAACTCAGTGCTACCACAATTTCCTAACACCGTTCGGGATGATTGATAAAATGTTGTTGGACTGAGCCGCGGCTCCCGGAGAAACAGCTACGATGGAGGCTCTATGGGGTTCGTATGTAACCTATTGAATCACTAAAGATAATTTTTTGCAAACTGTTTTTTATCCCGCCAGGATGGCATGGACTGTAGCAGTTTTCCTGAGGAAGGTAGAAAAGTGGTATATTTTGGATCATACTACTTGGTTTAGGTTGAGTTGAGGGGCTTTATCAGTAAAATTACACGAAAAAAGAACGCACCCGTTCGTCGGGATTTATTCATGCAATAAAAACCTATGAGACGGTTTGAGGCTCAGCTTGTATTGGGACCTGGCAACAGCGCCAGGTACACCATTTCGCCTATTTTGCAATGCGGGCATAGAGTTATATCTTTACCGGTTAACCTCAACACCTTCTCCTGCAAAGTCTCTTCGATAAAAATCCTGGCCTCCATGTCCACGCCGATCAACCTACGGATAAGAAGAATCGACTTCTTCTTACAGACATTGGCAAGAAACCCGTAATATCTGATCTTCATAAAACGAAATGGCAGGACATGAAGCAAAAAACGACGGATAAATTCAAGGGCCGAAATGGTCATCTCTTTGAGTTCATTATCCTGCTGTCGATCTCTGTAGGTGAACTTGACTTTACTATTATCGATGGACTTGATTCGATGGTTTGAGATGGCAATACGGTGTGTGTATCGGCCAAGATATTCGAGAACCTGCTCAGGTCCTGCAAAAGGCTTTTTGGCGTAGACGATCCAGGTCTTCCTTTCTGCTTGTTGCAATAATTTTGCGCTGTTTTTCGGAGATACTTCCGGATCAAGGCTGGCTGTGACCATGGAAAGATATTGCTTCTTAAATTCTTTCGCCAGAGACTGAACACGGAAAAGAAATTTGTCATTACTCGGATTCCAGCGTCTTCCGTCGTGGGAAAGTACACCCGCAGGGATAAGACAATGGATGTGAAAATGATCAATCAGTACCTGGCTCCAGGTGTGAAGTATGGTCAACATTCCCGCCTTGCCTTCACGTTTCCACTGGGGATCAGCTGCAAAACCCAGGAGAGTATTACGTACTGCTTGAAAGAGGCAGGACAATAATATTTTACGGTTGCTCAGGATAATCGGATTCAGATTATGGGGCAGAGTGAAAACCATATGGAAATAGCCACAGGGGAGCAGCTCCTGTTTTCGTTTCTCTAGCCATGTTTCTTTGGTCATGGTCTGGCACTTTGGACAGTGTCTGTTCCGGCAGGAGTTGTAACTGTTCCTGGTAGTGCCACAATGGTTACAGACTTCGCTGTGCCCACCGAGTCTTGCTGTTCGGCAGGACATTATCGCAGCCATAACCTTTCGCTGGTTATCATTTGTCGGGTACTGGCTCTTGTATTCATCTCCGTAACGTCGAAAAATATCGGCAACCTCATACTCAGGTTTCATGACTGCCTCCCTGTAAACATAAGATCCAAAGGATTCTCCGCTTTACTGAGATAATCAGGACAAAGATGAATATATTTGTACGTAGTTTTGAGGGAGGAATGGCCCATCCATCTCTTGATTATATAAATTTCAACTCCGGCTTCCAGTGCATGGGTGGCGAAACAATGACGTAACGTATGAATCCCACCACTTTTACTGATACCCAGTGTCTTTTTCGCATTATAAAATATGCGCTGTGCAGTGTTAATGGGCAAAGGACGCCCCTTGTCTCTGCCAAAAAACATCCACTCTTCTGGTTGAGCTGTACGCCAGTATTTGCGCAAGAGTTCCAGACAATACCGGGACAGGACACTGTAGCGATCTTTACGGCCTTTGCTCTGTTCAATTCTGACAGTCATTCTGTCTGAATCCAGATGTTCGGGACGAAGCTTCACCACCTCACTTACTCGTAACCCGGAGCCATAGACAGTAGCAAGCAGTGCTCTGTGTTTCAGATTGGGCAGAACATTCAGCAACTGCGATACTTCTTTTTTGCTCAATAATAAGGGAAGTTTTCTTGACCTCGGTCTTGGAGGGATGGAAAGATTTGTTTCGCTACGGCCAGCATAGTCGACATAAAATTTCTTCAGAGCACAAAAAAGGACATTGCAGCTTGCCCACGCCAATTTCTTCTCTTGAATATTATAGAATAAATAATCCTGGATCTGCTCGTTGCTCAACAGTTCCGGTTCACCAGTGCTGTAATAGTCTGCAAGCCCCTTAATCGCAGAAAGATAGGTTTCTTTGGTAGCTGGAGCAAATCGCTGCAAAGACAGGTAGTTTGTAAATTTTGTGCGGGATTTGGAACCCATAATAAAGACCTCCGTAGTAGGAAACCAGACAAGCGAAATGCTCATCATACTTGGAGATATTTTATCTTATAAGTTGCGGTAGGAGTAGGGAGCAGAGGAGGAATGGATATGTACTTGAATTTTCGGTTGTTTTGTCCGCGGAGCGGTTTAGTTCAAC
>JAFLJU010000004.1 GCA_022712835.1 Desulfobacteraceae bacterium | reverse complement strand
CACCAAAGCACTCGGGAAGGTCTGATCCAGACGGGTCTGGTTCCTTCTTTATTTCGCTATTTTTTATTTCACTATTCATTGAGTTGCTCATTTATTTGTTCAAGCTCACTATTAAATTTTGATATCAACCCTTTTTCTGCAAAACTGAAGACCCCCTGGCTGCCTGTAATGATATGTTCGTGCATGACAATCCCTACATTATTCATGGCAAACATTAATTTTTTTGTAATATTAAGATCACTTTTGGAGGGAGTAATATCACCCGACGGATGGTTGTGTGCAAAAATAACCCCAGCTGCCTTGTGCGCGATGGCATGGATCACCACCTCTCTTGGGTAGACAGAGCTTGACGTCAAGCTGCCGGTAAATAGAATTTCAGAGGCCAGTACCCGATTCTTCGCATCCAGAAAAATGCCCATGAAATGTTCTTTTGCCTTGTAACCGATGACATGATTCAGGTAATCCATCAAATCTTCTGAATTTTTGACCACATCCCGGGAGAGTATTTTTGATTCAAGGTAACGATCACCCACAGCCTTGATCAGCAAAATCCCCAAACTATTTTCCTTACCCACCCCGTCCACAAGACAAAGGTTTTCCGCCCCTGCCTCCAGAACCCCCTGAAAAGTTTTAAACCGTTTCATCAACAGTTTAGCGCTGGGTTTGCAATCCTTTCTCGGTGTATTCAGAGAGAGAAGCAGTTCAATGACTTCATAATCATGGAACCCGGAAAGGCCGCTGGCTAAAAATTTTTCCCGCAGCCGTTTCCGATGTCCATCACCCTTATTGGTCGGGGTTGTCTCCTTGATCTTCATCTGTTTCTATTTCATCTGTTTCTATTTCAGGGTCAATTTCATCTGTTTCTATTCCATCAGGCACAAGGCCTGTGGTTTCAACGTCTTCCCCGTCTATGTCTTCTTCCTCTTGCGGTCCGGCCGCTCCCTCGGGGAGTCGTGCGATACCGATCAAGGTTTCCTTGGGGGACAAATTAATCAATTTCACGCCCTGGGTGTTTCTGGAAATCACATTAATGCCGTCAATGGCGGTTCGGATAAGTTTTCCCTTGTCCGTCACCATCATGAGTTCATCATTATCACCCACCAGCGCCAGGGCCACCATCTGCCCATTCCGCTTGGAGGTCTTGATGGAAAACACCCCTTTACCACCCCGGGTCTGGGTCCTGTACTCTTCAACACTGGTCCGTTTGCCATATCCGTTCTCGGTCACCGTCAACAGAGTTTCTTGATCTCCCAAAACTTCCATGCCGACCACACGGGTTCCTTCGTCAATACGCATTCCTCTGACGCCCATGGACCCCCGGGCTGTATCCCGGACATTGGCTTCGTTGAAGCGGATCACCTTGCCCCCTTCAGATCCCAGGAAGATATTGCTGTTCCCGTCGGTAATCCGGGCAGCAATGAGTTCATCCCCTTCGGCCAATTTCACCCCGATGAGACCGCCGGACCTGGGTCGCGAATAGTCCATCAAATCGGTTTTCTTGACCCGCCCTTTTTTGGTGGCCATGACCACGTACTTGTCTGCCACAAATTCATCCACAGTCAGGACCGTTGCCAATTTCTCCCCCTCATCAAACTTCAAAAGGTTGACAATGGCCTTTCCAAGACTGGATCGACCCGCCATGGGCAATTCATACACCTTGGACTGGTAAACCTTACCGAAATTGGTAATAAACAAAAAGGTAGCATGGGTGGAAGCCACAAACAGATGCTCCACAAAATCATCGGTCTTGGTTCCCATGGCTGTTTTGCCCTTACCCCCCCGGTGCTGGCTGGCATAAAGCGTAACCGGATTTCGTTTGATATACCCGCTGCGGCTCACGGTAACCACCATGTCCTCTTCGGCAATCAGATCTTCAATACCGATGGTGGTGGTGCTTTCCACAATAACCGTGCGACGGGCATCACCGAATTCTTCTTCCAGCTCGATTAACTCATCCTTGATCAGCCCCTTGACAACGGTCTCACTTGACAGGATTTCGTTATACCAGGCAATATCCTTGAGCAGTCCGTCGTACTCTGTGATAATTTTGTCCCGCTCCAAACCGGTGAGGCGCTGGAGCCTCATATCCAGGATTGCCTGGGCCTGGATGGCGGTCAGCGTAAAGGTCTCAATCAGGCTATTTCTTGCCTCTTCCGGAGATTGGGAGGCACGGATCAAGGCCACCACGCGATCCAGATTATCCAGGGCAATTTTCAGCCCTTCCAGGATATGGGCCCGCTCTTCTGCCCTACGCAGATCATACAGGGTCCGCCGGATAATCACATTTTTCCGGTGGGCTATAAAATGATTGAGGATTTCTTTGAGGGTCAGCAGTTCCGGCCGGTCATTGACCACGGCAAGGAAAATAATACCAAAACTTGTCTGCATATTGGTGTGTTTGAAAAGCTGATTGATCACCACTTCCGGATATTGGTCCCGCTTAAGGCCCACGGCAATTCTCATGCCATCCCGATCGGATTCGTCCCGGACAAAAGAAGCGCCGGTGATCACTTTGTCCCGCATGAGTTCGGCAATTTTTTCAACCACCTTTGCCTTGTTGACCTGATAGGGAAGCTCAGTAACCACAATGGTTTCCTGTCCAGTTTTTTTATTTTCCTCTACTTCCACCTTGGCCCGGACGGTGATGATCCCCCTGCCCGTGCTATAGGCTTCATATATCCCTTTGAGGCCATATATATGACCAGAAGTTGGGAAATCAGGCCCGGGAATATATTCCATCAGGTCTCGTATACCCATTTCCGGGTTATCGATGAGGGCTTTAATTCCCCCAATCACTTCAGTGATATTGTGGGGAGGAATATTGGTGGTCATGCCCACGGCAATACCCGAAGAGCCATTGACTAAGAGAGCCGGAAACTTGGTGGGAAGCACTACTGGCTCATTAAGGGTTTCATCATAATTTGGGGTCCAGTCAACCGTCTCTTTTTCAAGATCTGCCAGCATCTGGTGGGACAGTTTTTGCATACGGATTTCCGTATACCTCATGGCTGCCGGAGAATCCCCATCCACGGACCCAAAGTTTCCTTGACCATCCACCAGGGGATATCTCATGGAAAAATCCTGGGCCATACGGACAATGGTGTCATATATGGCGGCATCCCCATGGGGATGATATTTACCCATGACATCACCGACAATACGGGCGGATTTTTTATAGGCTTTGTTCCAGTCGTTGTGTGCCTGCTGCATGGCGTACAATGATCGTCGATGAACCGGTTTAAGGCCATCCCGAACATCGGGCAGAGCCCTTCCGATAATAACACTCATGGCATACTCGAGATAGGATTGTTTCATCTCCTTCTCGATACTGGTCACATTATTGTCTGTTTGAATCATACAATCATTACTCCAAATTAAATTTCTTTAAATCCCTTTGCAGGCTCAACCATGGATTGAAAACTTGAAAAATAAATATCTGCAAGGGTTAAAAACAAGGTGGCAATCAAGGGGCCGTAAATAATGCCCAGAATGCCATAGACCTTTAACCCGCCTATAATGGCAAAAAAAACAACCAGGGG
>JAFLJU010000549.1 GCA_022712835.1 Desulfobacteraceae bacterium | reverse complement strand
CATCTTGGCCTCCCCTGCAATCTCATCAATGGCCTGGGCCTTGCCCAAAACTCTGAAATTAACACTTGCCGTCTCCACCTCATAATTTTTGGCGATGGCTTCTTTTTCGCTCAACCCCACTGTGCCGATCTCCGGCATTGTGAAAATAGCGCCGGGTACAACTTCATATCCCATGATCGATTTTTGATCTGTTTTCAATTTCATGGCATTTTCAGCCGCCACAAGTCCTTCATGGGAGGCCACATGGGCCAACATGATCTTGCCAGGTCCCAAAATATCCCCTATGGCATATACGTTTTCCACGGAGGTTTCCATATATTCATTGGCCGGTATCCACCCAGGACCCGTAGGTTTAAGATCAATATTTTCAAGACCAAGTCCTTCTGATAAAGGCGTTCTTCCGATGCACACCGCCATTATTTCAGATTCAATCCGGTCGGTTTTAAGTTTTTTGGGTTTTGGATTATCGGTAAAGGGACTTGGGGCAAGGGTGATGCCAACGCCATTATCTATTGAATCAGACTTGGTGACAATGGTGTCGCAAAAGACTTTTATTTTATGTTTTTTCATCTCTCTTAACAATAATTTTGAACAGGCCTCATCCACAGAAGGCAGGGGCAAAACCCGGGACATAGCTTCGACAACGGTTACCTCACACCCCAATGCAGAAAAGATAAAAGCAAACTCACACCCGATCACCCCCCCCCCAACAATGGTCATGGATTTTGGGATTCGATCAAGAACAAGAATGTCATCGGAAGAAAGGATTTTTTTGTGATCAAAGGGAAAATCCGGCACATTCATGGGTTTGGTGCCAACGGCAATGATCAATTTATCAAAGGAAAGTTCCATTGTCTGCCCATCCGCGCGACTCACTTCAACCACGTTTTTGGATAAAATTCTTCCCAGGCCGTTTTCAACAGCAACCCCTCGGCTTTCTAATAAGGATGCGATTCCCTTTCTCTGACTTACAAGAATTTTTTCCTTCCGATCCATGAGGGCTGTCATATCCGGTGTAATACTCCCCTCAATTTTAATACCCAAGAGATCCGCTTTTAAACATTTTAAAAACAGATCCGCCGAATTTTTCATGATCTTTGAGGGGATACACCCAGAGTTTAGACAGGTACCGCCCAGATTTTCTCTTTCAATCAAGGTTACTTCCCCGCCAAGGGCTGCTGCGCGCAATGCTGCGATATATCCCCCGGGTCCCCCGCCAATAATGATAATTTTTTCAGCCATCCGTATCTCCTTTTGCCTAGGTTTAAATTCATGTTTAAAATGCATTTGTTGTTACGTAAAAAATTTCCCAATAAAAAGGGTTTTCACTAATTTATTCAAATAAAATTTATATTTTCATGAGTTTTTTAAAAATTAATTGACATTATCATTATCTTAGGATAATTATCAAGATAATTAATTTAAATTATCTTTCATGAATTTCTAAGCGTTAAACGAGGCCGCATGAAGATCGACAAAACCAATATTGATATCATTAGAGAACTCAAAGACGGAAAAAAATCCTTTAAAAAAATCGCTGATAAACTCCAAATCACCGAAAACACCGTCAGATCCAGGGTCAATAAACTCACAGATGAAGGGGTGTTGGAAATTTGCGGACTGGTTGACCCGTCCACCCTGCCCGGCCACAGAACCGTCATTATTGGCATCAAACTGTCGGAAATGAACCTGGTCGAAAAAGGCGAAGAAATCAGCAAACTCAAAGGCGTTATTTCAACATCGGTTGTAACGGGCCGGTATGACTTGGTTGTACTGGTTTTGTTCAAAAAAGGATTTGGCCTTTTGGAATTTTATACCGAAGAAATTTCCAAAGTCAAGGGTGTTAACTCAGTTGAAACATTTGTTGTATATAAATCCTACAATTTAAAGGTTCCCTATATCTTTTAAATTGTAACTAAAAAAAGGCAGGTTGTCATGAATAATGATTTAAAAACCACATCTTTACATCAATGGCACAAGGATGCCGGCGCGAACATGTCTGACTTCGGAGGGTTTGACATGCCATTATGGTATGAAACAGGGGTCAAGAATGAGCACTTGGGTGTTTTGAAATCTGCAGGAATATTTGACACAAGTCACATGGCCTGCATCAATGTCACCGGGCAGGATTCTTTTGAACTGCTAAACTTTTGTTTTACCCGGGATATTATTTCACTTAAAATTGGCCGATGTGTCTATGGCGCATTTTTAAATGAACAAGGGCATTGCATTGACGATGCCATTGTTTATAAGTTTGGAGACACCCGATTCATGATCTGCGTGAATGCAGGCATGGGCGGTGACATTGCCGATCATCTTGAAAATCGTAAAAAAGCTAAGGATGTTTTGATTGAAGATTTGTCCGGTAAAGTCGCCAAGATGGATATACAGGGGAAAAATTCAGCAAAAATCTTGTCAAAACTCATTCAGAATCCCGAAATTGTTTTTAATAAAATGCCCTATTTTTCATTTAAAGGCCATTTTACAAACGACTTAAACAAGGAGGATCGCGTCACCCTTCTTGACGGCACCCCCATTCTTTTATCCAGGTCCGGCTATACCGGAGAGTTCGGGTTTGAAATTTTTCTGGACCCTGCAGCCATTGAAACCCTTTGGAAAGAAACCCTTATTGCAGGTGCAACCTTTGGCATCACAGCCTGCGGATTGGGTGCCAGGGACTCGCTGCGTGCCGGGGCCTGTCTGCCATTGTCTCACCAGGATATCGGACCCTGGAAATTTACCAATCATCCCTGGGATTTCGCTCTGCCCTACACTTCGGACAAAAGTGGCTTTACCAAAGAATTCTTAGGTGCCAAGGGACTCGCACCTGAAAGTAGCGATAAATTTGTTTACCCTTTTGTGGGAGATACTTTAAGGAAAGTCAATGCAGCCCCAACCACCCAGGTATTAGAACACCAGGAAAACATTGGCCGGGTCCTGACCTGTGCCACGGATATGGGTATTAATTGGTTTGAAAACAAGATTGTCAGCATTAACACACCGGATCTTCCTAAAGATTTGAAAATAAAAGGAATTAGCTGCGGATTTGTTATGGTGTCTAAACCACTGAAACCTGGGGTTAAGCTTAGCCTTAAAGAAGGCAAGCGAGCTATAGAAGTAACTATTGTAGCAGATATTCGACCAGATAGAACTGCAAGAATGAAACTGGATAATTTTATTTAAATCCATTAATAAAGGAGACTGTTATGAAAGAAATTAGCGATCTGAATTTTCCCGAAGATTTAAAGTACACCGAAGACCATGAGTGGGCAAAAGTTAACGGTGATATCGTCACCATCGGCTTGAGCGATTATGCCCAGGATCAATTGGGTGAAATTGTTTTTGTTGAACTGCCCGAAGCTGGGGATTCTTTTTCCAAGGGTGATGAATTTGGCAGCGTCGAATCAGTAAAAGCTGTATCAGAAGTATATATTCCGATTTCTGGGGATATCATTGAAATCAATACTGCCCTTGAAGATGCACCGGAACTTGTCAATGAGGACTGTTATGAAGGCGGCTGGATCATCAAAGTAAAGCCTAGTGATCCTTCACAGTTGGACAATTTAATGGACAAGGCAGCATATCTTGAAATGCTGAAAGGATAAATGCCATGCGTTATCTTCCCCATACCCAAGAGGATATCGACCAGATGCTGGCCAAATCGGGTCATGCATCCCTGGATGATTTGTTTAAAACCATACCCGATGCGTTAAAGCTCAAAGATCCGCTCAACCTGCCGGAAGCCCTTAGTGAATGGGATCTTGATACTTATATGGAAGAACTGGCATCGGCCAATATTGCCTGTAAAGACTATAAATGTTTTATCGGTGCCGGCTCCTATGACCATTATATTCCCTCCATTGTGCCCTATCTTGTGTCCCGGTCTGAATTTTCAACTGCCTATACCCCTTACCAGCCCGAAGTAAGCCAGGGAACCCTCCAGGGCATTTATGAATTTCAGACCATGATCACGGAGCTTTTGGGAATGGATATTGCCACAGCCTCCCATTATGACTGCGGCACAGCCCTTGCCGAATGTGCATTAATTGCCCTGAGGAAAGACAGAAAAGCCAATAAAATAGCGGTTTCTTCCCTGGCTCATCCCAGCCACCGTCAGATCATGGAAACCTATCTGCGTCCCACGGGATACGAAATGGTTGAAATTCCCCGTACCAGTGAAGGACTCACCGACCTTGCTGCCCTGGAATTGATGGACGGTATTGCCGGTGTGGCAGTTCAGTCTCCGAATTTCTTAGGCAATATTGAAGACTTGAAAGCTTTCAAGACCATTGCCGAGAGCAAAGGCATTTTGTTCATTGCCTCTTTTACCGAGAGCATTGCCTATGGTCTTCTGAAAAATCCTGGGTCCTGCGGTGCCGATCTTGTGGCCGGCGAAGGTCAGAGCCTTGGTATTGCCAAAACATTCGGAGGACCTGGTTTGGGAATTCTGGCTGGCACGACTAAATTGATGAGAAGCCTGCCAGGCCGTTTCATCGGCAAGACAAAAGATGCCAATGGCGACGATGGATTTGTTCTGACTCTTGCAACACGGGAACAACATATAAAAAGAGAAAAAGCCTCTTCCAACATCTGTTCCAATAATGGTCTCAATGCCATGACGGCAGCCATGTATATGGCCACCGTTGGCAAAATTGGTATCCGTGAAATCGCGTTGCAAAACCATGACAAAGCGGTGTATTTAAAATCTGCTCTCGAAAATGTCGGATTCGAATCTGTGTTTGATACCCCCTTCTTTAATGAATTTGTCCTAAAGGCACCCAAAGGGTTTAAGGAAAAAAGAACAAGCCTGATCCAAAACCAATGTATATTTGCAGGTATAGACCTTGAACCCTATTACCCTGAATTCAAAGACCATTATCTTTTCTGTGCCACGGAAAAGGTGTCCAAAAAAGACATGGACCAATTGGCAAAGGAGGTGCAATAATGAATAAGCAGCCAGGAACAAAAGGCCTTATTTTCAATGAGCCCCTGCTCTGGGAAAAAAGTCGGACTGGCCGGTGTGCTGTCTCCCTTCCCAAAGCAGACGTGGAACGGGTAGAACTTGACACAAGCCTTACAGGGGATGCGCCGGAGCTACCCCAGCTCTCGGAACTTGATGTGGCCAGACACTATACCCGGCTTTCCCAATGGAATTTCGGTGTGGACTCGGGCATGTATCCTTTGGGATCTTGTACCATGAAGTACAATCCAAAAACCAATGAAGTACAAGCTTCCCGACAAGGATTTGCCGGGGCCCACCCGCTTGTGGGGGAAGAATTCTCCCAGGGTGCTTTAAAGCTCATGTATGATCTGGAACAGGCTTTGGGAGAAATCACGGGATTTCCAGCCGTTACCCTCCAGCCTGCTGCAGGAGCACACGGGGAACTTGCCGGTATGCTCATGATCCATGCCTACCATGCAAAAAAAGGGAAACAGCGATCTAAAATTATTATTCCCGACACGGCCCATGGAACCAACCCTGCTTCGGCCTCTCTTTGCGGCTATTCTTCTGTAAATGTTAAATCCGGAGAAAAGGGAATTTTAGAGCCAGCCACGGTGGCGGCGATAATGGATGAAGACACCGCAGGTATTATGATCACCAACCCCAACACCCTGGGGCTCTTTGAAGAAAACATCAAAGAGATCTGCGACATCGTCCATGCCAAAGGCGGACTTGTGTACGGGGATGGCGCGAACATGAATGCCATCATGGGAATTGTAAAACCGGGTGATCTTGGCATTGACGTGCTTCACCTGAACCTGCATAAAACCTTTTCCTCCCCACATGGCGGTGGTGGTCCAGGCGCAGGTCCCGTGGGTGTTGTAAAGGAACTCATTCCCTTTTTACCAATTCCCAGGGTAGAAAAGGATAAGGATTCAAACCAATTGGACAGGTATAAATTTGTAACCGATTGTCCGGACAGTATCGGCAAGATGCATACCTTTTACGGGCATTTCGGCATCATGATAAGGGCCTATTCTTATATTCTTAGCATGGGCGGCAAAGGACTTACAAAGGCCTCACAATTTGCCGTTCTCAGCGCCAATTACATCAAGGAAAGTCTCAGGGGGACGCTTAACATTCCCTATGACCAACCCTGCATGCATGAGTGCGTGTTTAACGACAAGTACCAGAAAGAGTATCATATCACCACCATGGACATGGCCAAACGACTTCTGGACTATGGATTTCACCCGCCAACGGTCTATTTCCCGTTGGTGGTGGACGCAGCCTTTATGGTGGAGC
The DNA here is from genome assembly GCA_022712835.1 of Desulfobacteraceae bacterium. The sequence goes on along the minus strand of JAFLJU010000549.1, from coordinate 6,102 downwards.
CCACGGAAACAGAATCAAAACAAGATATTGATCAATTCATTGATGCGGTGAAAGCCATTGCAAAAGAAGCCAAGGAAAATCCTGAGCTGCTCAAAAAAGCACCGGTTCTAAGCAAGGTAACAAGATTGGATGAGGTTGCAGCCGCAAGGAAGCCATGCCTGAGGGGTTAATACCAAAAGGTGTGTCCAAGGTCCAGCGCTCTATCATATTTTCGAATTTAAATATTTTGAAATACGAAAAAGCGCTGGATCTTCAGATCCAAACCCTGAATACTAAAATCAACACACCCTCGGAACCGGACCGGCTCTTTTTTGTGGAGCACCCCAGGGTGTTCACCCTGGGGCGACGGGGGGGGCGTGAAAACCTCATCGTCTCGGAAGAATTTCTCTTGTCCCAGGGTATCCCGGTTATCCAGACGGACCGGGGGGGCAATATCACGTTCCACGGACCTGGACAGGCCGTTTTATACCCTGTCATGGATCTAACCCGGGCAAAAATTGGCGTGGCTGATTTTGTCCATGGGTTAGAAGAGATCATGAAACTGACGGCGTTAGAATTTGGCGTTCAGGCAGATCGCGACCCGAAAAATCATGGACTCTGGGTGGGCAGAAAAAAAATCGGAAGCGTTGGGATATCCATTAAAAAAGGGATTTCCATCCATGGGCTTGCGTTAAATGTTTGCCCGGACCTTACCCCTTTTTCCTGGATCAACCCCTGCGGCCTTGAAAATGTCGCCATGACCTCCATTGCAATGGAAAAAAATTACGATACCACAAAAAATAATGATCTTATGGATAGGGTCCGCCAATTATTTTGTCTTCATTTTTCCAAGATATTTGATATCACCATCAAAGGAAGTTAAGTATGTGTAAAACTGCACCATCAAAAGGCAAACCTGCCTGGTTGAAAAAACCCCTGCCCCAGGGCAGTGATTACCAGCGGGTAAAAAGGCTTCTTTCCAGTGCCAAACTAACCACAGTCTGCCAGGAAGCCAACTGCCCCAATATGTTCGAGTGTTTTTCCAAGAACACCTCTACCTTCATGATCCTGGGGTGTGAATGCACACGGCATTGCAGGTTTTGTAATGTCACCGCCAATCCTCCAAAGCCCGTTGATCCTGACGAACCCCTGAGGGTGGCAAAAACTGCTCGCGAACTTGGGCTCACATACGTGGTGGTGACCTCGGTGACCCGGGATGATCTGCCCGATGGGGGGGCCAGCCATTTTGCCGCCGTCATTAAGGCACTAAAGGCCAGCCATACTATCTCAAAAAGATCAGGCCCAAAACAATCAGACCCAAAGCAATCAGGCCAGATAAAAGTGGAAGTATTGATACCTGATTTTCAAGGTGATATCAAGGCATTGGAGACAGTTGTATATGCAAAACCGGATGTGGTGAACCACAATGTTGAAACCGTGGCGTCCCTATACGAAACAGTTCGACCCGAAGCCATATACCAACGGTCCCTGGATCTTTTAAAAAGTGTAAAGACGATGGATCCCCTAATGCCGGTAAAATCCGGTATCATGGTGGGGCTTGGAGAATCAAAAGAAGAACTGGCCCGGACCATTGAGGATATTTTTGAGCATGGGTGTGATATTTTAACAATCGGCCAGTATCTTCAACCCACCCGCCAGCATCTTACCGTCAAAAAATATTATTCACCGGAAGAATTCAAACAATTGGAGTTAACAGCCCGGAAAATTGGGTTTCAGCGGGTGGCGGCCGGTCCCTTTGTCCGCAGTTCCTATAATGCCCAGTCCCTTTTTCATACCTGATTTTTTCCCGGATTTTTTTTTAAGCACCCGCTGCGGTCAACCCATCATGCCGTTAACCAATTATACTGTTAACCTGGTTTCTCAACATTTTTCCTTCAGGGTACCGGCGGTGCTGATTTCAATATAGGATGCCCCATGTTTGGCCCCAAAACTGCCGGCCAATACAATAATCAGGGCGTCATCCTTAAAGTGCTTTTCATCAATGAGCCGGCAAATGGCATTTTTAAGGGGCATTGTAGTGGTGATATCCATGGGGATGTAATCGGCCACAACCCCGAAGGAAAGGGAAAGCCTTCGCATCACCCGTTGGTCATATACCTGGGCATAGATGGGGTTGTCCCCCCGATAGGCAGCCAATGCCAGGATTGATGCCCCGGTAAGAGAATCCGCTACAATTCCTGTGGTATTCAGACGCAGGGCCGCTTTGACCGCCGATTTTGCAAGGTAAGCCGTGACCTTGTTCTCCAAAGAATAGGGAACATCCACAAAACTGCTCCGCTTGGTCTCCACCTCTTCGGCAATCTTGGCCATGGTTCTCACGGCAACCTCAGGGTACTTCCCATTGGCGGTCTCCCCGGACAGCATCAGGGCATCGGAATGATCCAGGCAGGCATTGGCCACATCCGAGACTTCAGCCCGGGTGGGTCTCGGGGATTCAATCATGGAATGGAGCATTTGGGTAGCCACAATCACCGGCCGTCTTTTTTCAATACAGGTTTTGACGATCTGTTTTTGAATCAATGGAATCTGTTCAGTGGGAATTTCCACGGCAAGATCCCCCCGTGCAATCATGATCCCATAGGCATGGTCTAAAATTTCATGAAGGTTTTCAACCCCCTGGGCATTCTCAATTTTGGCAATGATTTTGATGGGTGATTTTTTTTCATCCAGAATATTTTGTACGGCAATGACATCTTGTTTATTTCTGACAAAAGAATGGGCGATAAAATCAAGATCATTGTCTGCGGCAAATCGAATAAACCCCTTGTCTTTTTCGCTTAAGGCTGGCAAACGTACATGGACCGAGGGGATATTGATACTTTTTCTGGCCTGGATCACCCCGTCATTTTCCACGTGACAAATCAGATATTGGTCATCCTTGTCCATAACCGCCAGTGCAATATACCCATCATCGATCAGGATGGAACTGCCCATGGGAACATCTTTGACAAAATGTTCGTAGGAGACACAAATCACATCATCGTGGGATTTTTCACCTGGTGCGCCTTTGACACGAATATAATCGCCATGTTTGACACTCAAAGGATTTTCGGCATCGCAGGTTCTGATTTCAGGCCCTTTGGTGTCTAAAAGGATGCCAATTTTATCGGATACCTTACGGGTATTAACAATAACCTCAAGAGCGTCTTCATGGCTCATGTGGGCGGTATTGAGTCGAACCACATTCATACCGGCCCGGTAAAGCCCCCCGATAAATTCCGTTGAACAATTCAAGCTAGAGATGGTGGCGACTATTTTGGTTTTCCGTTGCATGACTTACCCTCCTTTCCTACAGATGGTGATAATAAAATTTTCAATGCCAATGAAGGCTTCAATGGGTGCTGATTTTAATTGATAATCCAGGTCACCGAGCGCAATCATAGCATTCTTTAACTCGCCCAGGGAAAAATTTTCAGAATGTTGAAAAATCAAGAACACAGGATAGGGACTTTTGGGATTCGGGGCGAGCAAAAGATCTGCGGGTATGGGCATTTTTTTCTCTTTTACCTTCTTTTTATCCCCGGAACTCTTTGGAAGGGCGAGGAAAGAATCCCGTTCCTCAATGGACTTTTTGACTTTCTCATCATAGCTCAAAATCGTGGACATCACGCCCTGGGTAAATCCATTATAATTCATTCGTTTAAAATAATGGGGATCTTCAATTTTTAATGATGAAACGATAAAACTTTTTATCATCAATAATTTGCGAACCTGATTTTCAAGAGATTTTAAAATCTGAAGGGGGTGGAACCCGTCGGCGAGCAAAGAAGATAGAACACCCAGCGCCTTGGCAGCATCCTTTTCCTGAATGGCATTGGTCAGGCTGAAGATGGGATCTTTTTTATCCCGAATGACAACAGCTTTGATATCAGAAAGTCCAATCACAGGATTGGTTCCGGTATAGGCCACCAATTTTTCAATGTTCCGGGCAAAGCGTTCCGGATTAAAACCGGTCTGTTCCACCAGGGTATTAAATGCTTTGTTATCCATCCGTTTGGAAGAGGTTGCCAGCAGGTTGCGGCCAATCTCCTGGAGGACGACCCGTTGCTCGTCCATGTCGGCTTTTCTGACACCCTGGGAGACAACACAGTCAATGATGGTTCCATGGGTCTCAATGGTTTTAAACACCTTTTTTCGTCGATCCAGAGTGGAACTGGTCATCACAAGAACATGGTTCTCCGGAATCCCCTTTTCGATCAACCCTGCCAAAAGGTCCATATCTGTTTGGGAATAGGAAATTTCACCGGCGGTTCCGCCAGGGGAAAACAAAGGCACATGTTTAACGGCAATCACCTTTTTTGGCACTAGGAAAGAAAAGGTGGTGGTCTGTTCAATGATGTCCCCCATGGAGGTGGTACTGCCCTCAACAATATCAAGACCAAACTCACGGCTTTCCCCGGAAAGCAGGAAGTCCGTCAGGGTATTAAATGCCTCTCTGACCAGAAAGGTCTCACCACAAATTAAATAAAAACAAGGTTGTGTCCCTGGGGTCAGAGATCCCAGATATTCACCCAGGCGATTGTATTTAATGGTTGGCATTTGCGGATCGATACAATTTTATGAGCAAACCCAGGGCAAACACAGAAACCACTAGGCCGATTCCCTGGGATAATGACAAAAATTCGAAGAAAAAATCTCCCCGAAAATCTCCCCGGAAAAACTCAATCCCGGATCGAAAAGCGGAGTACAGCATGATATAGGATAAAAAGACCATGCCATGAAATTTCTTTCTCTTTTGTAACCACATCAAAATAAGAAAAAGAAAAAAGTTTGAAAAAACCATATAGAGCTGTGTGGGGTGTAAATAAACATTCAAAGGGGCAAGCCCATCAGGATTGGTAAATTGTATGGCAAAGGGCAGGTCACAAGTTCGTCCATAGCAGCATCCGGCAAATAAACAGCCAAGGCGACCGATGGAATGTCCCAGGGCAACACCCGGTGCAATAATATCAGCGGTCTTTGCAATGGGCAGTTTTTTAATGCGCAACAAAATGAGACAGGCACAAACTGCCGCGATAAACCCCCCGAAAAAAACCAATCCCCCGTTCCATATTTTAAATATTTCCAGAAGGTTATGACGATAGGCGTCAAAATTGATCAGTACATATAAGAATCTAGCCCCGACAATGGCGGACAAAAGGATGGCAAAGAACAGATCAGAAATCACCTGTTCAGAAGTGTTGTAAAAGGCTGCATTACGTTTGGAAAACCAGACGGCTGCCATAAATCCCAGGGCCAGAAAAAGACCATAGGTATACAATTTTATAATGCCGATATCCAAAAGTATGGGATACATATAAACCTTGAATTAATTCATTAGTAACAGTTTTAAAAATCCGGTATTTTATTAAATACCACGTGGTAAATCAGGATGGCCATGCCGATACTGATGGCAGAGTCGGCAACATTAAAGGCTGGCCAATGGGCAGTACCTATATAAAAATCCAAAAAATCCACCACCTTGCCGAATCGAAACCGGTCAATGAGATTGCCCATGGCCCCACCAAAAATCAGGGCGAGGCCAAGGGAAAGACCCACAAGATCCCTGGCCGTTTTTTTGTATAGCCAGAGAACAAACAATGCCACCAGGGAGGAAAGGAAGAGAAAAATAAATTTTCTAACCAAAGGAGATCCATCGGCAAAAAACCCAAAGGCCCCCCCGGGATTCAGCACATGATTGATATTAAAAAAATTCTCAATTACGACAATATGCTCGTGGAGTGCCAAATTAAGCGTGATTAAATATTTGGTCACCTGGTCGGCAAGGACAATCCCACCGCTGACCAGGATCAATCGTATCAATTCTTTTGTTCCCAACAAAATGTTTTCCTTACAGGATAAGTTTCAAGGCATTGGCACATCTCGGGCAGGCACCGGGATGATCCGTATCTTCTCCAATCTGCGTATCAAACCGCCAGCAACGCTCACATTTTTCCCCGACAGCCTTGGTCACTCTAATAGATAGGCCCTCAATCTCTTTGCCTTGGTATACATCTCCTTCCACATTTTCCTTCAAAACAGCAGCGGAAACAATGAAGATATCACTTAAGGTTTCCGTAAGGTTTTTCACCTGTTCTTTGAGTTCGGAATCAGGCAAGACAA